>JAGWGO010000054.1 GCA_028867395.1 Nitrososphaerota archaeon
TCATGCATGAAGCTAAGACCCAAGTTTTTTGCAAAGGCATTGTTAACTGACAGACATATGAGTCCGCCTGCATCCTGCCTCATTCTGGCAATGTGCTCTGGTGTGATAAAGTCAGCAGCAACTACCATGTCTACCTCATTTTCTCGTGTATTTCCATCGTGAAGCAAGACAAAATCGCCTCTTTTCAGTGAGGATATTGCTTCTTCTAAGGACATGAATGATCAAGCTTGAATTTATAATTATAAACCTTACTACAAAATTGGTTATTACTACAAAATTGGTTATTACTACAAAAGTAGTAAAGAACTAGCTTTCAGATAAAATGTACTTTCCAAGCACATCGGTTTCAATATTAACTTTATCACCGACTTTTTTCGATCCGAGGTTTGTCACCTTCATGGTGTGTGGAATTATCGAAACTGAAAACTTGGTTTTTATTTTATCGACAACTGTAAGACTAATTCCGTCAACTGTTATTGATCCTTTTTTGGCAACGTACTTTGCAAGCTCTTTTGGAAGTTCAATCCAGAGTTGAACTTGGTTAGATTGCTTATCTATTTTTAAAATTGTGCCAGATCCATCAACATGTCCAAGTACAAAATGTCCTTCTAACCTGTCGCCTATCTTGAGGCTTCGTTCTATGTTTACCTCGTCACCACTTTCAAGAGCTCCAAGATTTGTCTTTTTTATTGTCTCTCCAACCATTTCAAATTCTGCAATACCCTTTGCAATGTTTATGGCTGTAAGACATACTCCATTTATAGCAACACTGTCTCCTACCTTGAGTCCTTTTGCAAGTTTACCGAGGTTTATCTTCATTCTTGCTTCGCTACGAGTCTTTGTGTTCTTTTCAAATTTTTCTATCTTGCCTAGCCCTTCAATAATTCCTGTGAACATCAAACGCCATGATTTTATGGGTTATACTTGATTTATGTTCATCGGATTTATCGAAATGAGTTACGTTATGCAGAACCAACGGAAGCAAGCAACGCTTTTGCTCGCTTAAAGTGAACTTCATCGATCATTTTTCCCTCCACCTTTGTTGCCCCTTTTCTCTTTTCCTTTGCAGATTCGTAGGCGCTGATTACTTTTCTTGCCCATTCTATCTCGTAATTTGTTGGATGAAATGTTGCGTGAACAGCTTGAATCTGGTTTGGGTGAATTATGGTCTTTCCCGTGTATCCAAGACTTTTTGCTTCAGTACAGTCTTGCTCTAGGCCAGCCGTGTCGTTTAGGTCCTGCCATATTGCGTCAAGAGCATACTTTCCTGCAGCCTTAGCATCTATTGGAATCTTGGCCCTTGCGTACTTGGCGCCCTCTGCCTGTTTTGTATATTCTACCCCCAAGTCATTTAGTAGGTCAAATACTCCAAATACCAAAGTTGATACGCGTTTGCTAGAAGATGCAATAGGGTAGGCGTTTACCACTCCTTCGGCTGACTCGATTGATGCCATAAGTTCTATTGGCTTTAGTTTACGCTTCTTTTCAAGACTAGCAAGAGTTTTTTCTATTTTTTTTATTTCGCTTACATTATTGACCTTAGGGATTACAATTCCGTCAATTCCTTTTTGAACAATTGCGGCAAGGTCATCGTTAATCATTCCCGACGCAGGAGAATTTGTCCTTATGTAGATCTCAGGTTGATATTCTGAGCGTTTTGCCAATGCACTTTTGATCAAGTTTCTTGCAGTTTTCTTTTCTTCAAGTGGTACAGAGTCCTCAAGATCAAAACAAACTATATCAGAAGAGAGAGTCTTTGCTTTTTCTAAGAAACGTTGGTTGTTGCCTGGTACAAATAAAAGACTTCGTAAGAGTCTTGACATAAAATTGGTTGGACTAGGGCTTCATTAAGATTTTGCCAAAGAGTCCCTTACCAGTCAACATCTTTGTGTGTGCCTCTGCGGCATTTTCAAAGCTGTATGTCGAATCAATTACAGCCTTTATCTTCTTCTTTCCCATCCAGAACAGGCCTTGCTCTAGTTCTGCTTTGGTTCCTTGTGTAGAACCCAAGATGTTTGTTCCCTTGAAGAAGATGTGCCTGAGGTCAGTCTTTGCATCATAGCCTGTGGTCGCGCCACATGTAACCAGAGTTCCACCGTACTTTAGCAACGTAAGTTGCGCATTCCAGTGAGTCTGTCCAATGTGGTCAAATGTAATATCGATTCCACCATGTGGTTTTGCGTATTCTCTTACTTGTTTGCTCCAATCTTCTTTTCTGTGGTCTACTGCATAATCTGCACCAATCTGTTTTAGCTTGTCAAGCTTGTCTCCACTTGCAGTTGAGATTACAGTACAATTGTAAAGTTTTGCAATTTGTATTCCAAAGCTTCCCACACCAGAACCTCCTCCCATGATGAGAACTGTTTGTCCCGGTCTTATCTTTGCCCTGCCTACCAACATGTGCCACGCAGTAAGCAGTGTCATTGATGCAGCCGCTGCTTCATCAAAACTTACACCGTCAGGAATCTTTGCAACATTAACTTCTGGCAAATGGGTAATTTCAGAAAATGCACCCCATAGAGGACCTGTTTGGAATCCCCAGATGGATCTCTTTTGACAATCATATTCACGACCGTCAGTGCATGCTTGACATACTCTGCAAGACATGTTTGAATGGGAAACAACTCTATCACCTACTTTGAAACCTGTAACGTCTTCACCTACTGCAATTACTTCGCCTGCGGCATCAGAACCTGAAATATGTGGCAATGGTACTGCTACTGGCTGACCTCTCATTCCCCAGATGTCATTGTAGTTTAATGCTGCTGCCTTTACATTGAAGACAACCTCATTTGGTTTTGGTTTTGGATCTGGAACTTCTTTTACTTGTAAGATTGATTTGTAATCATCATTTGGGGCATATTTTTCATAGACAACTGCCTTCATAGATGGTTTCGACTGATTTACCCCTAATATATTTTCCCAGAAGCCTATCTTCTGTTTATTTTAAAATCGCGCTTTGGCTGCTGGATGGAAAGTAGGATTTGTTTTAACTGATCGTCTGATATCTGGTTATGCAGCCTTCCCTGTGACGCCATCCCTAGAAGATAGTTCTCTACCATTGCAGCAAGGTCTGGTTTGACCATTCGAACATTGTTTAGTCGCAGTCTTGCCTCTGGAGTGAGTAGAGTTCTCAAGGCTTGATCTTTCATTGCGTTTACTTCAGCGTCGTTAGGAGTTTTCTCGTCACTGGGATCTCGGTTACTCATAAGATCACTAGGAATATTTCTTCAGGTTTGGATTTTTTGTAACGAGTTCGTTTAGTATCTCAGTGGATACGCGATCAATTTTTTTCATGCCCTCATGAGAGATCGTTCTTCCCTTTCCTTCTACTTTGTCAAGGTAGCCAAGTTTTTCCAGGTTGTGGATGGCAGTTCTAATTATTGCACCACCGGCATCTCTGTGGTGTGCTCCTCCGTATCCCACTGCTTTTGTACCGCCGTACATTGTTCGTAAATCTTGTACACCAATAGGACCGTGCAAGTAAATTTTTCTCAAGAGTGAAGCACATCTTGTAAAGTACCAATCAGTCTGGTGTGGAGGTCTTACGGCATGAGAACCTGTCTTAACAAATGGTATCCAACTAGGTGTAGTGATATCTTCACCTTTTAGAATCTCCGATAATTTGTTAATCAACAAGTCTGCTGGTACGTCGTATGCCTTTGCCATAAAATCCAAAAATCAAAACTGGTCTTATAAATGGTTCTGCAAACTTATCGATGCTTGGTCCACAAGAAGCATGTAGAACTGTGTCCAAATCATCTATTTCTCAGTGGTTTTTTATTATTTTTCTGTATGTGTGATTACAAAATTTACATGTTATACGTATAGACTTGACGTCAGATCTTCCTAGTCTGATTCTTGCGGTAAATCCAGGAACAATGAATTTCTTGCACTTTTTGCAAAAATTCATTCTAAGCTCATAAGGCATTCTGACTCGATACTTCATGCTCATCCTCTTTGCCAAACTTGCTTGTCTTTCAGCCAGCTCAGGATTTCTCCTTGCATTTGATAGTGCATTTTGAATCAAGATTTGCATTCTTTCCATTACGAGATCACGCAGGCCTGTCTTCATGTTAGTTAAATAATAACTACCCTTAAAATACAATCTTGCTCTCGCTCGTAATCGCAGAATCAGCTTTGGAATTAGTGCCCAGAGAGATTCAAAAGCATAATTCTGTTCGTGCGTCAGCCAAGCGGCTCGGCAAAAGACCATCTGAGATCCTACTTGACGTATCATGGCATTTTGCTGCAATGAAGGGGATAAAGAACGAGATAAAAAGAGGTAGACCTGATTTGATACACTTTTGCCTTCTTGAGGCCTGCAGTATACCAATCTATTTGGAGAACAAGCTAGAGGTCTTTGTACATACAATTGATGACAAGGTAATATTTTTGGACAAATCGGTAAGGCTGCCCAAGTCATATCACAGGTTTGCAGGTCTAATTGAGAAATTATATTCTGAAGGGAGGATAGAGGGAGATGGAAAAAATCTGCTTGAGATAAAGAAGATGGGTTTTGGAGATCTTATCAAAAAGATCAATCCCAAACAAGTAATTGGGCTTTCAAGCGAAGGAATTTCATCTTCTTATCAACAACTTGCAGAAAAAATAGACAAAGACGCGTGTATTGTGGTTGGAGGTTTTGCAAAGGGAGAGTTTTCTGAAAGTGTCACAAAAAATTTTGATAAGATGATATCAGTTGATAGAAATCCTCTTGAAGCTCACATAATCATTTCTCGCATACTGTACGAGTTGGAAAAAAGAATTATTACATAGTCATTAGATTGGCACAGTGAGCGGTCGTAGTATAGTTTGGTTAGTACACTGGCCTTCCAAGCCCGTTACCCGGGTTCAAATCCCGGCGACCGCATTCATATTATAGTTTGGTGCTGATGATTTCCGGCCGGCGAGTCGAGATTCTGGTCTTGCAAAGACTCCTTCAAATCTTATTCTTATCAGTTGTTGCACTAGAGTTATTCCAATCGGACTGAAATGCTAAAAAAGCAGGCACGCCTAGGTAAGAGCATGCAAAAGGCTATGAAAGAAAGAGCAGATAAGAAAGTTGAGCAGGTAGCAGAAGAGATATTCAAGGAAAGAAAAGATCTGTATAACAAATTGGCAAAGACTTGAAATTAGACTATATCATTGTATACTGAAATGGGAGACCCCGTTATTGTTGTCCCTCTTTACCTTCATTATTATCGCTTAGTTTCTCCTCAATTTTTTTCTATGGTCATCAAATTATTTTGTTAGAAACTAGATACTGGATCAAGTTTAGAAAGGTAGAATCGTCAATCCTTCCTTCAAACCACCAGTTGGCAGTGTTCCTTATCCAATATGGTATCTTTCCTGTGCCAAATTGCTCTCCATATGCACCTTGTTGGCCAGTCATGTTTTTGACCATGTTATAAAAATATGAATCTGTTACGTGACCATTTGCCCAAAGTCCAGCTATCCTTTTCTCCCACAAGAGGCTCGAGTTGCCCTGTGGCATCATGCCAGCTTTGGCGCCTGATATGTAAAACCATGCTATTCCTGGTTCCGTTTTATTGACCAATGTTCCATTCAGAAAGACAATGTTGTTTGAGGCACCAAATTTTGTATCGTCAATGTTGACCGCTCGAAGGGTAACTTCTCCTCCGTTTCTGAATTGAGGAAAGTCACTGATTTTAAAAATGGTGGTATCAAAATATCCGCCTCGAGTCTCATTTGGAAGCAGGTACTTTGTAATCACCTCTCCTCCCTGTTGTTCCATCAGTTGTGATGCAAACGATGACTGCAAGGGATTGATTAGTATGTGATCAGGATCAGCATAGGAATAATCGATTGTTTCGTCTGGAGTTTTGTTACAAACCTCATGTCTCCACTTGGCAGATGATTTTATAGCATCAATCATTAGCTGGCCGTGAAGGAACTCATGATACAAAACTACCTCATTTTCCACATGATGAACTGTAGGGTCTACGCCAGTTCCATTCAACAAAACGTTGGAGTTGAGCCTCAACTCATTGTTGCACTGTAGTGTAACCTTTTGTGCTTCGCTAGTTACAAGACAGTCCCATGTGTATGTACCACCTATTACTTGGTCCTCATGAACATTGGTAGCATCAAATTTAGCTAGTCTTGTAGTTATTACAGCGATAACAAAATTATTGGTGTCAGTAGAATTGCATGGGAAATTTATGACAAGCGGTTTTCCAAACGAATCAATTACATCACTTACATCTTTTTTTGGAACATCAGTTTTTTCAAAATCGCTAAGCAACTGGCTGAAAAGACTCTGCTCTTGACTGCTTGGAGCCTCATAAGTGGCATGGGCTGAAACAAAATTTATGAGCAATAATACTACAACTACAAGACATAGATTTAAGCTAGTAAATTCACTTTTTTTCAAATCACTGGTTAGAGCTTAATTGTATCTGGTTCTTGAATTCGTTCCAAGCAGGTTTTGTGTTGTTGTTTACATCAATTAGGCCCGTGCTACAAAGATATGCCGCAGTATTGTTCAGTAGATGTGTATTTCCAAATCCAGTTTGTACATTTGTGTTCAAGCCACTAAAACAGGTGTCAAAAGGCCTGTCGTACTGTCTGTACCATGTCATAAATTCAAACTTGGATGCATTTTTCCTGTAAAAATCAAATGCGTCCTGCATGAATTTTACTTGATCAGCCTCTGTCCCATTTACTGCCTTGTCGGTGGCCCATCCAATCTCCATCAATGCAACGTTTTTCCCATTTGCAAAGTCTATCATTTTCTGAAGGTCTTGTGCCTCTTGGTCTGGGCCCTTTGTCTCGTAAAATAACAAATCAACCGGCGAGTACGAATATGCTACAAAGTCTCCTTGGTTTAGTTTTTTCACCATGTCTACATTGAAATGATTTATCAGGTCGTTTAGCGAGAACCAGTTTCCAAACTTGACATTTGGATGCTTTGCCTTTAGCTGAGAGTAAACAGAGTTGAAATAGTCTACATATTTTGGAATGTCGTTTGGATGATCTCTGAAATAGATATTCAAATCTCCGCCTATTATTACGTAATCAACAATATAGTATCTTGACAAGATTGTATCAAGTGTTGCTGCTGTCTCGTTTGCAAGTTTTTGATCAAAGCTTGGATTCTGTCCTATCCAATCAGGAAATGGTCCTAGCTGCTCGTTGTTTACTATAGAAAAGTAGAGTGTTACGTTGAGATGTTGTTGTCTATTTAGTCCCATCAAAATATCATAAGTTCCCCAATTGAAATTTCCTTGTTGCGGCTCAATTATTGGCCATAGCATGTAGACATTGCTTCTGCCAATTCCCGTTGATGCAGCTTGGCTGTAAGCATCCTGTACTTGTTGAAGGGTAGGTCTCTCGGTCGGTGGCATTATGACTAGACCAAGTTTTGGATTTTGTGTTACCTGAGTTACTGGTTGCTGTGATGGTTGCATGACAAGAAAGACTATTGCAACTACAACCGCTGCTGCAATACCTATAGTAATACCAAGTGTTTTTTTCCTTGCCTTGATGCCACTAGTTTTGTTGATTTTGTCATCTGGATTTTTTGTTGGGGCATCAGCGTCTTTTTTCTTCAACGCTATTTCCAGTGGTGGGTGATAGTAAAAGAGTTTTGATTTTGAAATAGTTGGGAGATTCTATCCAGACGTGCAACCGCTGTATCCACATTCGATACAAATGTTGCAGCCTTCTGCAAACACTAGTGCATTTTTGCATGTGGGGCAGAGTCTTTCTTCAATTTGCTCAGCCGTGAGTTTTATTTGCGGTTGAGCCATTTCTGGTTCAGAAATCTTTATCGCAAGTGCTCGCTCTACCTGACTTCTAAGATAGTTGTTTGTGAGGTTCTTTGAGATGTAATCAGTGACGTATATGCTTGGAGTAACCTGGAATGTTTTCTGCACATTGTCTCCTGTCATATGAAGTACCTGCTCATGTCTTGAGCCGTCTCTGAATACAGTAATTCCCTTCAATCCAAGTTCGTGAGCCAGAAG
>JAGWGO010000055.1 GCA_028867395.1 Nitrososphaerota archaeon
TAAGCGTATTTCAGCTTAAATTCTTCTTTCGCCACGATGTTTTGGCAAGCAATCACGACAATATACCGGTCTTCCTTCTTTTGGTTGGAAAGGTACCTGTGTTTCTTTCTTGCAGTCTGAACAAGTGGCAGGATACATTTGTCTGTCTGATGACATAATTTTTGATAATTTGTACTAAATAAGAACTAATGGCATGAGTTGATTTGACAACAAGAGTGTTTTTCAGAATGCATTTATAGGCGGGTACGAGAATTTTTTGCAAATGAGTGAAGAACAAGCTCAGGCTCTAATGCAACAGCTACAGGCGCTAGAAGGGTATCTATCAGATGTCATGCAGAGGGAAGAGTCTGTAATGAGGCTTTTACAAGAGGCATCAAGTGCAATTGAATCGATTAAATCAATTGGAGTAGACGCAACAAGCGATACGCTTGTACCAGTTGGGATGGGTGCATATCTAAAAGCAAAGATCGAACCAAACCAAAAAGTTATCGTGCACGTGGGTGCTGGAACTTCAATTGAACAAGATAGAGACTCAGCAATTAACTATGTAGAGTCTAGAATGAAGGAACTAGAAATCGTACTTCAACAATTGGCCGCCCAAAGGCAAGAGGTATCACTCAGACTTGAACAAGGACAGCAGGAAATGAACAAACTTATACAATCAGCCCGCGGTTCTACGCAGTAAGGAAATCCATCATGTTTGATAAATTACGAAATGCGTTTTCCTCAGCAGTAAAGAGTTTTGGGGAAAAAGAGCTAAAGGAAAAAGACATCGACGAGATCTTGTTTGAACTCGAGATTGCTCTTCTTGAATCCGACGTTGCAACCGAAGTAACCGATATGATAAAATCTGATTTGAAAAAACAGCTAATAGGAACAACTGTTCAAAAAGACAAGATAGACGAATTTGTCAAGCAAAGTCTAAGGCAAAGTATTTCCAACATGTTTGATTCTACGCCAAAAATTGATATTTTATCTAACATACAAAAGAAAAAGGAAAAGGGAGAAACCTATATTATTTCATTTATGGGTATAAACGGAACTGGAAAAACTACTACGATTGCAAAGTTTGCAAACCTTTTACGCGAAAACAAATTCTCATCTGTAATCGCTGCTGCAGACACTTACAGAGCAGGAGCAATAGAACAGATAACTGAACACGGTAAGAGACTGAACATCCGAGTTATAGCACAAAACTATGGTTCTGATCCAGCCGCAGTTTCTAGAGATGCTGTTTTATACGCAAAGTCTCACAAGATAGACTGTGTATTGATAGATACTGCAGGAAGGATGCAAACAAGCAAAAATCTTATGGACCAGATTTCAAAAATCAACAAAGTCGTAAACCCAGATTTGAAAATATTCGTAGGAGATTCTCTTGCTGGGAATGATACAGTCAGCCAGGCACGAGAATTTCACAATTATACAAAATTTGACGGAGCAATTCTAACTAAAAGCGATGCCGATGCCCGTGGCGGTGCTGCAATATCTATAGTGAAAATTACATCAACGCCGATCCTCTATCTAGGGGTGGGACAAGAATACAAGGATTTGAAACCATTTGATAAAAATTCCTTCTTGGAATCCCTATTTGGATCAGAGTCTTTGCCTGAAATACAGATACAGCTGAAAGAAAAGCCACTACAACAAAGGGAAGAAAAACAGATTGTTGTTGAACAAAAAGTTAGTGCAGAGAAACCAGAGCCCAAAATCGAGATTAATGTAGAACCAAAACCTGAACCAAAGATAGAACCAAAACCTGAACCAAAGATAGAACCAAAACCTGAACCAAAGATAGAACCACAAATCAAACAAGAAGTTAAACCACAAGTAAATGCTGAACCTGAGGAAGGGATGCCAGTTGAAGAAGGTGATCCGTTTGCCGGAATCGCAACTAAAGATATTGAAAAGTATTCAGATCTTTACGACGTTCCACCTCCTGAGACCTATGATGAGGCACGAAATCTCGCATCTAAAATAAAACGATGGATCTCAGATGGCAGGCCAAAACCGACAAAAGAAGAAAAAGATGTTATCGAAGAGGAAGTTGAGGAGAAAGAAATATCTGGAGATGAAAAACCAAAGAAGAAACGCTCAATGTTTGGATGGATGAAGAAATGAAATTAAAAACAAAAGATCTGTTAACGTTAAACGAACTTGAAAAAACTGAGTTAATGGGAATAATTGATACAGCAATAAAGATGAAAAGAGACCTGAAGAAAGGAATTTCCAAACCTCTCCTTAAAAATAAAACACTTGCCATGATCTTTCAAAAGCCATCCACTAGGACAAGGGTAAGCTTTGAGACTGGAATGTTTCAATTGGGAGGTCATGCACTGAACCTTTCTGCAGATGAACTGCAACTAAAAAGAGGCGAAACCATAGAAGATACTGCAAAGACGCTTTCACGATATGTGGACTTGATAATGGCTAGGGTTTATTCACACGAAGAGTTGGAATTACTTGCAAAAAATTCACCGGTTCCTGTAATAAATGGGCTTTCAGACTTTTTTCATCCATGTCAGATACTTGCAGATCTTATGACTGTTAAAGAGAAGAAGAAAAAATTAGCTGGTCTGAAACTAGCATGGGTTGGAGATGGTAACAATGTTTGTAACTCTATGATATATGGCTGTGCCAAAACTGGCATCTACATTAACATCGCAACTCCAAAGGGATATGAGCCAAATCAAGAAGTCATAAAAGAGTCAAGCAAATTTGTAGAGGTGAGTCTGTCAAATCATCCTGAAACTGCCGTGAAGGATGCAGACATTGTAGTTACAGATACTTTTGTCTCTATACATCACCAAACAACTGATAGAACAAATGACTTTCTTCCACGTTTTCAAGTAAATTCAAATTTGATGAAAAAAGCCGATCCCTCGGCAATTTTCATGCACTGCCTACCTGCTAAGAGAGGACAAGAGGTAACAAGCGATGTCATTGATGGTCACCAGTCAGTAGTCTGGGATGAAGCTGAAAATAGACTTCATGCTCAAAAGGCCCTTATGGTGGCACTGCTGCGACGAGTCTAACGTTTATAAGAGCTTCACAAAAATTTTTTGTAAATAGGTAGTATAGATGGCATATTCGCAAATATTACGCAGATCTCGTCAAGAGAAAACCAACTACGGTAGAAGAAGAAATCTTCTCATGGGTAGGCGAGACTTTATCACAGTTCAGATATCAAACGAGAATACGTTAGTACAGATCCACAAGCCAGAAATAGCTGGCGATAAAGTTCTTTCCTCGGCTCATTCCAGATCGCTTTTGAAAAAAGGGTGGAAGGGTTCTAGAAAAAGCATTCCTGCTGCCTATTTGACAGGTTATCTTGCAGGAAAAAAAGCACTTGCTCACGGCGTTAACAGTGCAGTTCTTTATGTTGGTACTAGGAGATATACTCAAAGAATAGCAGCTGCATTGAAAGGAATAATAGATGCTGGCCTAGAGGTACCTGCAGATGAGGAAACTTTTCCTTCTGCAGACAGGATTACTGGAAAACATCTCAAAGTTGCAAATGAGATCGAAAAAGTAAAGTCCGCAATAGATAGTGAGGTAAAAACTAAATGAGTAGATCAGAAACAAGACAAAAATCACGAGAACCAGAAGTGGTATGGGTACCAAGAACCACATTAGGAAAACTAGTGGCAACTGACAAGATTACTACCATGAAGGAAATTTATGAGAATGGTTATAGAATTCAAGAAGCTGGAATTATCAAAAAATTATTGCCTGGTATAAAGACTGAAGTCATTGATGTTGGCATTGTACAAAAGCAGACTACAAACGGTGAGTATACACGATTCAAGGCACTCGTAGCCGCAGGTGATGAAAATGGTTGGCTTGGTATAGGACAGGGAAAATCAAAACAAATGAGAATTGCGATAGAAAAAGCTACCAATCAAGCATATCTTAATGTCAGTCCGGTAAAATTAGGGTGCGGCAGTTGGGAGTGTAAATGTGATCAGCAACATTCAGTACCATTCAAAGTCAGAGGCAGGGGAGGAAGCGTTACAGTAGAAATTATTCCTGGTCCGAGAGGTCTTGGACTTGTAGCGGGAGGAAACATCAGAAACCTCTTGAAGTTAGCAGGACTAAAGGATGCATGGACCAAAAGTACTGGATCTACAAATACAATGACATCTACATCAAGAGCAGTCTTGAATTGCTTGAGACAAACATTTAGTCAAGGTTGAGTGTTATGGGAAAAGCTTTCTTGGTAGTCAGAATGAAGGGAACAATTAATGTTCCACATTGGGCAAACACAACATTAGATCTACTTCATTTAGATAAAAGATTCAGAGCTACTATAGTTCCAGAACGAGATAACACAAAGGGAATGCTAAACAAGATAAAACACTATGTTTCCTGGCAAGAGATTGACATTCCAACAGCAAAAGAACTTTTGGAGAAGAAGGCCAGAAAACAAGGATACAGGAAAGTCACCTCAGAAGATATTACAAAACTTGGATTCAAAACCACTGATGAATTGGCAAAATCAATAGCAGAGGGTTCTATTGCAATGTCCAAACTTAAACCGCTTAAACCTTGGTTTGCTCTTTCCCCGCCGAGACATGGATTTAAGCGAAGCACCAAGAAAATGTATGGTGAAGGGGGAATATTGGGAAATCATAAGGAACTACTTGCACAAGTGAGGTTAATGATGTAAAATGGCCACAAGACTACGAAAGACAAGGAAATACAGAGGTGGACGAAATCATGGCTGGGGGCAGATAGGACAACACCGAGCTAGTGGTCACAAAGGTGGGCTTGGAAAATCTGGTATGCACAAACATCATTTTATTAGAATGTTATTAACAGATCCGAATCATTTTGGTCATGATTCTACTCACCCGCCACATCCAAACCTAGTAAGAAAATGGGCAAGTGTGAGAGATCTAGATGATATCTATGCAAAACATGGAAAACAAGAAGAAGGTGGAAAGAAGATAATAGATCTCGCAGAGCTTGGCTATGACAAGTTGTTAGGAGGAGGACAAACAAAGAATGCTTACGTTGTAAAAGTAGAAAGATTTTCTGCTACGGCAGAAGAAAAACTAAAGAAATCTGGTGGCGAGGTGCTCGCGGTAGCATGAGTGAAGAAGGAACATCAACTGGTTTTCTCAGAACTATAATCTCAAAGGCTGAAACGTACATCCCACAGGTACCAAAGCCTAAGAAAAAAATTCCTTTGCATATTCGTCTGATATGGTGCGGAGTAGCTCTCTTCATATACATGATTATGGGACAGACACCGCTTTATGGTGCATCAACCCCAGCATTTGACTATCTTGCATTTGCAAGAGTAATCTTTGCGTCCCAGCAAGGTACGCTTGTAGAACTGGGTATAGGGCCTATAGTAACGGCAGGACTCTTGATGCAGCTGTTGAAAGGTTCTGAAATATTCCACTTGGATTTCAAGAAACCAGAAGACAGAGAGCTCTATCAGACAGCTACAAAAATTGTAACGTACATTGTAATCATTGCCGAGTCTTCACTTTACGGAATGGCAGTATATGGACCAAGACTTCCAAGCCATGAGGCTGCTCTAATTTTAATCGGACAACTTATCGGCGCATCCGTGATAATCATGTTACTTGATGAGCTAGTCCAGAAGGGATGGGGAATTGGAAGCGGAATTAGCTTGTTTATTGCAGCAGGTGTAGCCCAACAGGTTGTCTGGTCCATTATAAGTCCAATCCCAGCAGGAGATGGCGGACCAGTGGGAGTTTTTGCAAATATCGTCTATGCATTTCTACATCATGACTTTAGTAATCTGCTGTTTAGAGCCCACCAAATACCTAGTGTCTTTGGCCTTCTCATTACTGCAGGTGTTCTGTTAATACTGGTGTATACCCAAGGAATCAAGGTAGAGATTCCTATTGTGTCTACAAAGTACAGAGGATTTTCTGCAGTGTATCCAATCAAACTGATGTACGTCTCAAACATTCCTGTCATCTTGGCATCAGCACTTACTGCTAATGCAGTGTTTATAGGGCAAATAATATGGGCTAACTTTAATCCAAGGAATGCAAATCCGATTATGAATTTCTTGGGAATGTTTGATCCTACTTCACCATCTACGCCCACGGGAGGTATTCTTTACTATGTGACAGCTCCACTTGGTCTAGATATTGTAGCTCTGGATCCTATGCGTGCTGTCTTGTATATTTTGTTCATGGTCGGTATTGTAGTACTTTTTGGTAGACTTTGGATTGAGCTTGGAGGTTTATCCGCCAAAAGCGCTGCAAAAAACCTTCTTGATGCAGAGGTACAAATACCAGGTTTTAGGCGTTCAAATCAGCCAGTTGAAAGCTTACTACAAAAATACATCCCATCTGTCACAATAATTGGTTCTATCATTCTAGGATTATTGGCTGGTATATCGAACGTGCTTGGAACCTTTGGCTCAGGTACAGGAATGTTACTTACGGTTGACATCTTGATTAACTATTACAACTTACTTGTAAGAGAACGAGTGGAAGAAGTAATGCCTGCCCTGGGTGCTCTACTTGGCAGAAAGTAAGCGGGTAATTATTGTAGGAATTCCAGGAGTGGGAAAGACCACAATCGTTTCCAAGGTTGTTGAAATCTTAAAACAAAAAAACATCAGTGTCAGCGTCTCGATATTTGGCACTGTAATGTTCGATGAAGCAAAAAAGACCAAAGGAATTCAAAACAGAGATGATCTGCGCAAACTAACAGTAAAAGAACAAAAAGATCTTCAATCAATGGCAGCAAGAAAGATTGCTTCAATAACTGATGAGGCCGTGATTGTAGACACTCATGCATTCATTTCAACAAAGGAAGGATTCTATCCTGGCTTGCCACACAATGTTTTAGAGATTCTAATGCCTGACAGCTTTATCATGATAACCGCAAGACCTGAGGAGATTTATAATCGAAGGATGAAAGACACCACAAGAAATAGAGATATTGTTTCTATTGATGCAATCAAGAAAGAGCTTGATGTTACAAGTGCCATGCTATCTACTTGTTCTATACTTTGCGGTTCACCGATAAAGATGGTTCTCAATACAGAAGGAAAGATTGAGGAAGCAGCAAAAGGAATTGTAAGCGCAATGGGATTTAACAATGGAACAAATCATAGTTTCTAATATCTTAGACAATCCCTCTTGTGGTACCATTGTAAAACTTTCAACTATAATGGACGCAATCTAAGTTGCTCAGATCAGTAATAATATCAGGTCCTCCAGCCATAGGGAAGACTACGATTGCCATAGGTCTTGCAAAGGAATTTAGCTTGAAATATCTAAGCGGAGGTGACGTGCTAAAAGAATTGGCAAAGGAAGAAGGATTTAGAACTGAGCGAGATGATTTTTGGGACACTGAGGCTGGCATGAAGTTTCTAAATATGAGAAAAGGAAACCCAGAATTTGATAAAATAGTAGATGAAAAACTAAAGAAAATATTCGTAACGGAGGATGTAGTAATTACTAGCTATACCCTTCCATGGCTGGTAGATGATGGGATTAAAATTTGGCTTGCCGGTTCACAGGAAATCAGTGCAAATAGGATGACAACTAGAGACAACATCTCTCTTGAAAATGCCTCAGAAATTGTGAAAAAAAGATATGATGAAAACAAAATGATTTACAAAAAACTTTATGGATTTAATTTTGGAGACGACCTCTCTGTATTTGATGAAGTAATAAATACAGATGGGCTAGGTCCAGAGCAAGTACTTGAACGTGCAAAGACTGCAGTGAAAAAACACTATGAAACTCAAACAACTAGAAAATCTTAGAGTCATAGACCAAGACATAACAAATGACTCGTATGGTATTTACTATGACCAGAGATCAATTGAACAATTACTAAATTACGGTTTTATCTTGCTTGACAAGCCAAACGGACCTACAAGTCACGAAACGGTTGCTTGGGTGAAGAAGATACTAAACGTTCCAAAGGCAGGCCATAGCGGTACACTGGACCCACAAGTCTCAGGAATACTGCCAATTGGAT
>JAGWGO010000056.1 GCA_028867395.1 Nitrososphaerota archaeon
CACTCTGTAAGGCCCGTGTAAATATTTACCGTTATGAGGTTCAGGCATGAATTACTGGAATTTACCATCAAAATACCGCGTCCGTGTGTAGAAATACCATTTTACTTTAAAACTTTAAACTCTTACGATGCTAAATGCCGACTACTGGTGATAGAATGATGCGATCTGCTAAACTAAATGGAGTTGGCCAACAAATCATGTTATAATTACCAGGCTTTTTTATTCTTGCAAGTCAATGAAGCAATTAGTTTGGTCGAAAACTTCTTGAATCCATCATATTTCTTGGATGCCATAGATCGGGTTACATTAGATGTACTAAAGTGACATATGGACGATAAGAGGCATGCTTAATCACAAATTCAGAGCATATCCTAACAATGTCATCAAGGCCAAGTTAGATACTACACTAGAAGCATCACGCTGGCTATACAACTACCTCTTGAGCAAGAACCTGCGATCAAAAGAAGACATGCAATTTGCACTCACGGAGCTCAAGGAGAACGAGCCTTGGTTGAAACTGTACCACAGCAAGATGCTTCAGATGATACCGCACAGGATAGAAAGTGCGAGGAGGGGATTGATAGCGAAGAAAAAGAGGGGATATGATGTGGGTCAGCTGCAATATGCAACACGAGACAAATGGAATATCTTCGTCTACAACCAATCTGGATTCAAAGTTGACAAGCATGATAAGGCTGATCTTCTCTGGCTATCAAAAATAGGATGGATGGAGATCAGATTACACAGGCAAATAGATGGCAATATCAAACAGATAACCATAACAAAGCAGGCTGGAAAATGGTATGCTATCATTACTGTAGAGATGCAACCATCCTTGCCCAAACTCATTGATCTGAAGAAAAGTGTTGGTATTGACGTGGGTATAAAGAATTACGCATATGATTCAGATGGAAGTGTAACACCAAATCCACAGAACATGAAGAAGATGTTAAAACCACTAGCAAGGATACAGAGAAAGATATCAAGAAGAGTAAGGGATTATGCAACTACAGGAAGGCAAAACGGTGGTATCAAATTGTGCATGAACGCATTGCAAACAAGAGAAGAGATTTCTAGCACAAACTGTCTTCATATTATGCTAGAAATTACGATGTAGTGTTCATGGAAAAGCTGCATCTGCAGAACATGATCAAAAACCATAATCTCGCCCAGAGAATAATGGATGCGGGATGGAGCTCATTCAAAAATATGATAGATTACAAATGTATGCAAATAGATGTTGAGTCAAGAAACACTACAGTTGATTGTTTCAGATGTGGGCATAAGGTGCCAAAGACACTTGCTATAAGAATTCACCAGTGCGATCAATGCGGTTTAATCATTGATCGTGACTACAACACAAGCCTCAATATACTCAAGCGAGGGCTGGCGTTGTGGAACCTACCGATGGAACATCGGGAAGTTACGCCTGTGGAGATCTCACAGAGATCAGGGAAGCAGGAAGAATCCCTATCCGTAAGGGTAGAGTAGTTCACAATGTTTGGTTGAGCCCCAAATAGCAAGAGTATAATTTTGGATTAACAAGCGCTAATTATGACTCTTGCAGGAATTGAGCTCTGTTATCTAGTAAACGAGATGGCCAATAAGACAAAGGATTACTATGTTAGCAATATCTACGGAATAACGCGTAACAGCCTTCTCTTCAAATTGCATCATCCTGAAAAACCAGACATATTGTTGATGTTTTCTACCTTTGGGCTTTGGATTACAAACATAAAGATAAGCCAGATGGAAGAAAACAGGCTGGTCAAGAGACTCAGAAATGATCTGTTGCGTGCAAGAATCACTGAAGTAAAACAAATTGACAGTGAAAGAATAGTCCAGATCACATTTAGCGGTTTTAATCAAGAATTTGTCCTAATTGGAGAATTTTTTGGTGATGGTAATATCATCCTATGCAACAAGGAGTTGAAGATCCTGTCTCTGTTTCATTCAATTGATGTAAGACACAGAAAGCTAGGCGTGGGTCTGACATACGTTCCTCCTCCATCAAGTGGTTTGAATATTTTTAAAGTGACACAAAAAGATCTTGAAGAGATAAGATCCACATCTACCGCTACAGTAAGATGGATTGGCAGGACTCTAGGATTGCCTTCTAAATATGCCGAAGAGATTATGAGACTCTCAAATATAGACGGACAGAGATTAGGAAATACGCTATCTAGTGATGAAGTTGCCACAATATATCAAGCTGCAAAAGAAACAATCGACAAAGTCGTAAGTGGCAACCACGATGCGTGTGTTGTCCGTGATGACAAGGGAGTAGATGTCTATCCTATTCCTCTAGGAGATCTTTCACAAAAAAATGTTAGCAAGGTATCAAGCTTTATGGAAGGGCTAGACTCGCTCTTTTCTGAAAACCTCCTAGAGCAAGGAAAAACAACGCAAACTGATACCGTAAGTCAAAAAATAACAGAACTTGAACACAAACTTGAAGAACAAAATAAAGCAATCTCGCTTGTCAAGCAGAGGGCAGAATCTATATCCAAGGTTGCAAAAGCTCTACTTGATTCTGCATCTATTGGAATCATCTCAATTGATGATTCAAGGGTTTTATCGATATTGCAAGGAAACAACTCTTTGCTCGTACGAGAAAGTGGGGTATTAATGGTAAATGTCAACGGCGAGAAAATAAAAATAAACCCCCAGTCGTCAATTCAGGCAATAGCTTCTGTCCTGTTTAATGAATCAAAGCACCAACTGAAGGCAATTGATACAATTCAGGAAGAAAAGACCAAGACAGAAAGGAACTTGGAAGCATTCAGGAAACAAGCCACCATAGCAGAAAATTCTATTGTTTTTGCAATACAAAAGAAAAAAGAGTGGTATGAAAGATACAGGTGGTTTTTTACTTCAGATGGACTTTTGGCAATTGGTGGCCGAGACGCATCCTCTAATTCTTCGGTAATAAGAAAACATTTGAGTAAAGATGACAAAGTTTTTCATGCCGAGATAGTAGGATCGCCATTTTTTATCCTAAAAGACAGCGAAGATGTACTTGAGTCAAGCGTGTCAGAAGTGGCACAAGCTACTGTCTGTTTTAGCAGGGCATGGAGGGAGGGGCTATACGGTTTGAATGCATATTGGGTAAGACCAGATCAGGTCAAGATGGCAGCCCCTACAGGCCAATTTCTTGCAAAGGGAGCTTTTCCAATAGAAGGTACAAGAAATTTCATTCAGGTTTCAAATCTACAGCTTGCTGTGGGGTTGTATCAGAAGGGCGACAATTACATGATCATGTCTGGTCCGCCGTCGGCAGTAAAGACACAATGCTTGTTTTATGTGATCATAGAGCCTTCTGGAACTGATATGACAGAATTTGCAAAAAAGATTCGGCTAGAGTTTCTAAAACTTGCAGAAAACCAGGATGTCGTTAAAGCATTTAATATTGATGATTTTATACGTGCACTTCCTGCAGGGGATAGTCATATAGTAGAGTCGGGTACTAGTTAGGGATACAATTGAGTACGCATAAACCCACTTTTGCAGTAGATGCAATGCTTGGAAACTTGGCAAGAAGGTTGCGACTCCTAGGTTATGACTCCAAGTATGACTCTGCAATTGATGATCCAGACTTGATAAAGATTGGAGAAAAACAAAGACGCATTATAGTTACAAAAGATGAGAATCTTTGCAAGAGTGCAGAAAAGGCAGGTGTCAAGTCAGTATTGATTAGGGGAAATGATGAGATTGAGCAGATTTTTCAGGTTGCAACAAAGGTCGGACTTGCAAATTTTTCGATTGACACCACTTCTTCAAGGTGTGTCATTTGTAATGGAAAACTTGGACCTATTGATAAGATAAGAATAATGGATAAGGTGCCTTCTGGAATTTACGAGAGGCAAGAAAAGTTTTGGATGTGCAGTGACTGCAAGAAAATTTACTGGGAAGGCACTCATTTTGAGAAACTTCAGGAATTTGTGCAAAAACTCAATCAGAGATTGAGATGAATATCATATCTGATCAAGATGGAGATATTCTTGTAAGAACTGCCAGGTATGTTGTCACCGAATATCTCAAGAATGGAAAGAGAGTCATACCATCAGATGATGTCAAGTCAAGGTTTTCTTTTAGCTCAGGAGTGTTTGTAACGCTAAACAAGGGAGAAGAGTTGAGGGGATGTATTGGGTTTCCCACCCCAGATAGGAAATTGTACCAGTCTCTTCTGTATGCAGCCATTGCATCTGCAACAGAAGATCCAAGATTTCTCCCTGTAAAATTTGACGAGCTTGGTGAGATTTCCTTTGAAGTAACTGTCTTGACACCACCTGAGGCGATAAAGGTGCAAGATCCGTCAGAGTATCTATCTGTCATCAAGGTTGGAAGGGATGGGCTAGTAGTCAAGTGGGAGTTTGGTTCAGGCCTTTTGCTCCCACAGGTACCAGTAGAATATGGATGGAATGAAGAAGAGTTTCTCGCTCATACGTGCCAGAAGGCAGGTGCCCCAAAAGATTGTTGGAAGCAAAAAAGCACAATGATCTTACGCTTTGAGGGAATTGTGTTTAAAGAAACAACTCCCAAAGGCTCCGTAGGACGAGTCAAGTTATAGAATTTTTCCATCTACTGCATCAACTATAATCTCTTGACCATCTTTGAGTGATTCATAGTCTTTTTTTTCCGCTACTACCAAGGGAATATTGGAGATTGCGCAACCTGATGCAGTGGTAATATCTGCATGTAGGCATACCATTGCAAGAGGGGCAGACTGGTTATATTTTAGCGAATAAATGGTGTATGCACCAACGCTGCTCCCCACGCCGTTTGGGAAAACAAGAATCTTGTCTCCTAAGAATTTACCAAAAAGATCGTGCTTTTCATCTCTTACCCGTCCTGTCTTTTTATCGACACCCCCAAGAAAATTTACTGGTTTTTGTGCGCAAAGTACGGTTCCTCTGACCTTTCCCCGAACGATTATCTTGACGTTCATTTTGTTTCCTCCTCAACTATTTTGTTCAAGCTCTTTAGGTTTACATCAACACCGTTTGATGTTCTGAGATAGTATGCACCCTTGACACTGTTTGTTATGACGGAATCAACATCTTTCTTGTCTACAAGCGGCGTAAGACACGTACAGCAGTCATACAATATCTCTCCCCCAGCTCTACTCAGTTCTTTATCATATTCCATGTTTCTAATCTGTCCCTGAATTGCTCTAGGGCAGAAGATCATGCAACGCTTTCTAAAGGATCTTCCCTTGAGTTTTGTCACAAGATCTGATATCTCTTCTAGACCAAGCTGTGGACTACCAAGCGTTATAATGTCTCCAGATTCTGAGGTGTTTAGCTCATCTCGCACTTTGACCATCTCCTTATGATCAAAATCTATCTTCTCTCCTTCCTCCTCTCCCAAAGTAAACATTCCACAACTTCCCGATGTGCCCATCCCTGCACAAAGCGACTTGCAGCTGCGCTTGTCAAGTCCTTTTGTTCCCGATATGGCAACCGAGCTTCCAGCTTGCTTGCCTGCAAAGTATCCAAGCAGTCCATAGGTTAGATCGTCTACAGGCTCGGTTTTCATTCTGATGGTAAGGTTTGGTTTTCTGTTTTCTTCATCTCGCAGGTCAGAGTGTGGGCTCTTGCCTGTAAGTGCACTAGCTAGTGCACTAAATGCACTTTCTTTGTTGGTTCTCAGAGAAGAGATCGAGTTTGCATAGATTGCCGCGTTACTTTCTGCAAAGGAAACCTGAGTGCCTTTTTTTGGAAGTTCAAAGATCTCATATGGAATACAGGAAAAGGACGGAATTGCACCCATCTTTTCATATGAGTTTTTGATGCTGTGTTGTTTTGCTATAAATTCCTCATCAAGATCATACTTTGAGACAGTGTCAGAGTCAAACCCCATTGGGTTTACAGTAGTTTTTATCTTAAATTTTGCATCCTTGCTAAGATGAGAAAGAAATTCTTCACCTGCATCTCCTATTGTATTATAATTTACGCCGGAGAGGTGTGCCCACTCTACTGGAATTAGTTTGTCAGCACCAGTAGCCTTTCCTATCGCGACAAGAATTCTATACGCGAGTGCTTGAGTTTCTCAATATTTTCCATCAAGCGCTGCTTCTTCCTCTTTTGTTAGATCCAATGTTGTGTCTCCTTGGAAGAGATATATCACTTGTGTGATTCATACGATATCACTTGGACAAGATAGTAAAGATTCTTGACGGGATGTTGAGTACAATGGATGCAGTCAGACCTCCCCGAATGACTGCGTTGCGTCAATTGCGCGAAGCTGAAAACGGAAACCCATTGAGTATCCTTATTGGTACGGTGCTTTCAGCGCGAACAAGAGATGAAAATACTTCTGCAGTAGTAAAAAAATTGTTTTCAAGGTACAAGACAGCGCGCCAATTAGCAAGAGCCAAGGTCTCAGATGTGGAAAAGATAATCAAGTCAACAGGATTTTACCGTGTAAAGGCAAGGCGCATTATCGAAGTAGCTTCTATAATAGATTCAAAGTACGCAGGTAAAGTACCGCAAACTCTTGACAAGCTGATTGAACTTCCTGGCGTGGGAAGAAAGACTGCAAATTGCGTTCTAGTTTATGCCTTTGACAAGCCTGCCATCCCTGTAGATACACATGTTCATAGAATTTCAAATAGGCTGGGGCTAGTTCACACAAAGACTCCTGAAGACACTGAGATGGAACTTATGAGAAAAATCCCAAGAGAGCATTGGGTGAGGATAAATGACATTTTTGTCATGTATGGCCAAAACATATGCAAGCCAATATCTCCAATGTGTTCGGTATGTAGGATTAAGAAAATGTGTAGTTACTACAGAACTATCGCTTCTTAGTTTTTATCAAAATACCAATCAAGGCACCAGTCACTCCAACTACAATAAATGGCATGTAAAAGATTGGATTTGCAGCAGGATCGCCTGATACAATGTTTATGGAGACATCACCGCCTGATGTAGTAGGTGGGTCAGAAACAGAATCTAAACCTGCTACTTCTATGTCTCTTACTGTAAACCCTGACACATCTAGGTTGTCAACAAGCACTTGCTGACCCATTGTTGCAGAGAGCCCACCGTTGCTTGAATGTTGCACTGTTACAATTTGACCAGGACTCCATCCCCCAGTTTTTTCATCGTGAAGCACAAAGTATCCATCTTCTGGCGTGTTCACTGCCATCCACAATCTGTAATCTGGAGGGCTACCCATCCCAATCTCAATGAATTTTGCCTCACTTGGGTCTTCATATATCCTGATTATGGCGCTGCCCTTTGGGTTTGAATATGTTAGTTTGTTTTCAATAGTAAGTTGCCAGTTGGTCACATGCTCATGAGGTAGCTTGATTATGGTAGCATTGTCCCTTACAACATTAAATGCATTAGAAGGAATTTCCACTGAGTCGTAATGTACAGATTTATTCATTGTTGATTGCTGAGCGTATACAGGCAAGAGTGGAGTCATGAGTAAAAGTATGACTATGACGCTACGCATAAGATGAGCTAGAGTCTATTCAATAAAAATCTAGTCGACGAATGGGTTATCCCAATTCATGAGTATCTTGAATACCTCAGGCCTAATCATGTATTCTGAGGGACTTTGTTTTGCAAGAATCATTGCCCTAAGATTGGTACCGCTAAGTTGTTCTTGGAATTCTGGCCCGTGCGGACAATTTCTTTCACTGGCAAAGGAAAGACATTTTCTACAATAAAAGAAGGCAGGATAAAAGATGGGCTCGATTCCAATATCTGTATAATCATCAAATATTCTCTGAGAGGCAAATGGATCATAGTAATTTCCTACACCGGCATGATCTCTGCCTATTATGATATTAGTGCAGCCAAAATTCTTTCTCATTATAGAGTGATGAATGGCTTCCTTGGGACCAGCATATCTCATCTCTGTGTGCAGTGTGGCAAGATGACACCTATTCTGTGGGTAATAATTTTGGATAAGCG
>JAGWGO010000057.1 GCA_028867395.1 Nitrososphaerota archaeon
CAAGGACATCAAAAACGAGCAAGCAAGAGAGATTGCGTCACGTGCAGTCTCTGCTGCAATGGAGCGCGATCCTGGTTCAGGCAACGGCATTGACATATTATCAATTCCGATGGTTGCAAGGGAGGTCTCTGCATAATGTCCGAGCCTTCAAACACTGGAAGGTTTCCATTTTACGGACCGCAGGGCAGATTAGTTCTTGTAGACAGCGCACTTGAAGCAGTAAGCCGAGGGTCAACAACAATTGGAATCAAGACTCCCAAGTTTGCCATACTCTCAAGCCAGATAAAGCCAACACACCCACTGATAGAACCGTCTGAGAAGATATTCTCAATCGATTATCATGTTGGTGCTACTGGCTCTGGATACATCGGAGACATCTTGCAATTAATTGACACTCTGAGACTAGAGGCTCAAAAACACAAATTGACGTATGAGACTCCAATAGACACTGACTCTCTTGCAAAACATCTCAGCACCTATCTACACAACTATACAACATATGCAGTAAGGCCTCAAGCTGCCTCTGTAATAATTGCAGGATCAGACGAGACTGGCATACAGTTGTACCAAGTAGACCCAAGTGGGACCTTCTTTAGAGGTTCTGGGTTTGCCATAGGCCAAGCCGCAGATATCGCGCTTGATGTTGTGACAAAAGAGTATAGTGCAGATTTGACCCAACAACAGGCAGTCGATCTTGCTAAAAAGGCAATCGAGAAAGCACTTGGAGAAAAACCAGTTGTCGAGACTGGCATTGTTCTTGCAAGCGATAAAACATTTCACAAGTTGCCTCTAGAGAGATAGACCGATCCTCTTTTTTATTTTTCAAATAAAATTCAGTACTCTAGGTTGGTATTTTTGGATTGCCTTAATCCCTTCGTAACGCAACAAGTGGAGATAGTTTCGAGGCCTTCCAAGCAGGAAACACTCCTGCCATTATACTTAATGTAACAGACAAGAGCCAAACCTTGAGAAGATCTGCAGGGGCATAGATTGGCTGAATGTTTGCTGCAGGTCCGGGACCTGTCGGACTGCCTATAGAAAACAAACTCATCAGATAACCTCCGCCTATTCCGATAACTATGCCAAGTGTGGCACCAATTATTCCAATCAAGACGGCTTCCACAATAAACAGACCGAGTACGTCCGTATTTTGCGCCCCAATAGCTTTTAGTGTACCAATCTCGCGTACTCTCTCAGTTACCGAGTTGTAAAGTGTTGTTACAATCCCAACGGCACCTACGACAAGAGCTATAATTCCAATCATCAAAACAAACATCGCGTTTCCGCTAGCGGTCTGCTCTCTTACTGCCATTATCGCTTTTGGGGTTGTTATGCCTAGTGTCTGCCCAAACTGGCCGGTGAGTTCCTGCTGTACAGTATCGACATATTCAGGGCTTAGGGCAAGGACTGTAACAGAATCATATTTTTCAGATTTGCGAAGCAGTTGGTCAGCTGCATTTAGATTAATTAACACCGAGTTGTCAAGGTAGTTATTTCCTGACGGCTTCATTATCGCTGTAACTACAAAACTCTTTGTTTCTTGTTCTTGCTTTCCAGTAGGATCAGCATAAGTAAAAGTTGCTTGAACAGTTTGCCCCACACTTACAAATGGCGTAGTAGCACCTGGTGGATTTGCCACCGTGTCACCTACTATTATCGCCGCGTTGTCATTTGGTTTGATGGTTGACCCATCTACGTATTCCACATTTGGCAAGATCTCAGATATCTTTGTTGGGTCCATCCCATGCACGCCAACGTGCTGTACATTTCCTTGAGACGATATCTGAATAGAGCCCGAATAGCTTGGGCTTGTGTCTTCGACAAACGGAAGCTGTCTTATTCTGTTTACGATTACACTGTTTATTATAAGAGAAGCAGAAGAAGACTCGGAATGATAAGAATGCAATCCAGAGCTTACAAAGATTACGTTTGCTGCCAATACATTGAACTGTTTTTCTAAAAATGCAGACTGCCCTGCACTCAGTCCATTTATGACAACAACAAGGCTTGACCCTAGCACCACCATGAGTATAGTCAAGACAGTCCTGACCTTTCTATCCACCAAGGCCTCAAACGACAAAGAAAAAACATCTGTTGCACGCATGTTTAGATCACCGCATAAAATATTTCTCAAACATTAGCAAAGAAATCAAACACATTACATCCACATTGGGCCTATGTTGGTCATCTCGGATTGATAGACATCCCATTGCCTGTACCCTAAAGGATATTCGTGTATGCCCACAAATAAATCAAGTACAATTTTTTGCTAATAAAAATTCTATTTTCCAGCAATTTATTGCAATCAAAAAGGTTGTACTTGATTTACAAAAAATTAAAGTCTCATCTTCTGATATTTTTTAGATTTCAAATTGCTGAAATCTATGGAATCATTGTCTGGAATTATGTTGGATAAACTGTCCAACAATTTAAATAATATCATTCGAAAGTTTCCCACGGATGCATTATACTGTTCAAAATGATTCATTGGGAAAGAAACCATGACATACGAATGGGCTTGGCTAGTCACTGGTTTGACTTTGGTAGGGATGGGCTTGCGCCATGCACTTGATGTCGATCATATTACAGCAATAGACAACCTCATCAGATTCAACAACGCCTCACGGCAAGCAAGATGGGTTGGTGCTGGATTTAGCTCAGGCCACATGGTATCAGTTCTTGGAGAGATGCTACTCATGATATTTGTTGCATCAAGCATAATCAATCATGGAAGTGTCATCTCCTTGTCGACTGGGATATTTGGAGCTGCAATGCTAGGAATTATTGGAATAGTTAATTTTTATGCCATGAAAAAGCACGGCAGGACTTCGGCATCAATACTTGCAGGCAAGATCCTTCCACGAACCAAATTTCTTGGTACAATGGGTTCATCTTTCCTGGTGGGCACAGTGTTTGGATTGGGATTTGATACTGCCACACAGCTGTCAGCCATTGCACTATCAGCTGCTGCCACAGTCATAGGAGGAATCGAGTCAGCACTTGAGATGATAGCAATATTCGGAATAGGCATGATTGCGATGGATACCTTAGATAGCATATTGTTCAGAGCCGCCTTTGTCCGGACACTTGGAACAAAGGGGTTTAGGTTTCTATCTTATGGTCTTAGTGCCACCGCATTGATAATAGCAGGTACCTCATTTTATGAGAGCGTCAGCAATTCTAATCTAGTCCCAGAGTATACTGGACCTGTCTTGGCGGTAGGAGTAATGGTGTTTACGTTTACCTACACACGTGTGAGAAAAAGCAAAGAATCTCAAACCGCACAGATTAATATTAATTAAAAACCAAAAATCATGCAATAGCATATGCATAACGTCGTCAAACTACTTGGGAAGGTTGCGCAGAGGTATTACCCAAGCAGAGTATTATCATTTGAGCCTGCACATATCTTCAAGGTGCTACAGATCATACACACAAACACAAAAGCAAGCAGATCTATTTTGATAGAAGAGATTGGACTTGGAGAGGGCTCCATTAAAACTCTAGTGAAGCACCTAAAGATGAACGGTCTTGTCACTACCTCAAAGTCCGGCATGATACTTACAAACAAAGGAACTGCCTTGTTTTCAAAATTAATTGAGGCCATACCAGCAGAAGCTGACATTAGAGAATCTTCAATTACCATCGGGAGAGCAAATCACGCACAACTTGTCAAGGGTTTGTCAGAGGATGTCGGTAGTGGCATTGAACAGAGAGATGCTGCCATAAAGATAGGAGCCCTCGGTGCAACAACTCTTGTATTTCGAGACAACAAGTTATTCACATCAGACAAGAGTTATGACATTCCAATCAAGGACCATACGCTAACCCGTGAAGTAATTAAAAAGTTAGAGCCAGAAAATGGAGATGTTGTAATAGTTGCAAGTGCAGAAAATAAAAAAACTGCCGACTTGGCTGCAAAAAGAGCAGCACTTGAGACAATAGCAAACCATGAAAACCACTCTTAACAAACATAGTATTTTGGGCTAGAATTTTTTATCAAAGATTAGTCTTGCCGAGTTTACCATAAATACAAGTTCAGAAGAGACGTGTATGAGAGCGGCAAGAAGGGGATTGATATGCCCAGTAAAGGCAAGAACAAATCCAATTCCATCAACTGAAAGAGTTCCAAAGAAATTTTGCTTTACCACAAATATCGAGCCTCTGGACTTTTTTATGATATACGGTATCTTCATCAAGTCTTCGCTCATCAATACAACGTCGGCAGTCTCTACTGCTACGTCAGTTCCCGTCTTTCCCATAGCAATTCCAACATCGGCCTTGGCAAGGGCAGGCGCGTCGTTTATGCCATCACCTACCATGACCACAGTCTTTCCCTTGGTACTTTTTTTGACAATCTCTTCTATCCTTGTCACCTTGTCATCAGGAAGTAGTTCTGCACCATATTCTTCAATGCCAACTTCCTCCGATATCCTCTTTGCAATTTTTTCATTATCACCAGTTAACATTATCACTTTTATGCCCATAGCTTTTAGTTCAGCAACAGCTTTTTTGGCATCAAGTCTTAACGAGTCTTCAAAAAATATTGCGCCTACTAGGGTTTTGTTTAATGTAACAAAGATTGTGGTAAGGGCAAATTCAAAGAGGTCAACATCTGTCTTTCTTACAATCTGCACTGTACGGCCTGCATTGTCTTTGTACTCATTGATAAGAAATTGAAAAGAATTGCTTTTGCCTCGTAGCATATCTTGGATGCTCTCTCCTGATGCTTCGATCTCTTTTTGTACAAACTCTAGATTGCCCACCCCTATCCTTGCGTCACCATAAGTTCCAACGACTCCCCTTCCCACGACCCCCACATCAGACACACGAGACCCACTAAATGAGATCAGTATTCCTTCCTCTAGCGCTTTTTCGCTGATTGCTACTGCGAGGGGATGATTGACATTTTTCTCTACGATTGTAGCATATTCAAGAACCTTTCTTGGACTGATATCACCTATTGAAACAACTTGAGAGACAACAAGTTTGCCATGAGTGAGGGTGCCAGTCTTGTCAAATACTATCGTTCCTGCATGGCTTAGACTCTCAATCTGAAGACCACCCTTTGTCACAATACCGCGCTTTGAAAACTTGCCCGTAGTAGCAAGTAGCGCTATCGGTGTGCCTACGGCAAGACCGCAAGCTCCAGCAACCACAATTACAGATAGTGTCGATACAATGTTTTGTGTAACAAGATAAGTTATGGCAGATAACCCAATTGCAAACTGGATAAGTCTTGTTGCCATCTTGTCTGTCAGTTTTTGTATTGGCGCCTTTGATGCTTCGGCTTCTTCAACAAGATGAATTATCTTTGCAAAAGTTGTTTCAGAGGATTTTTTCTCTGATAAAATTTCAAGTTGGCCTGTAAGGTTTAGTGTCCCTGCAAAGACGCGGTCTCCTTTCTTTTTGTCAATTGGAATGCTTTCTCCAGTTATGCTAGATTGGTCTACAGTAGACAAGCCTGCAATTATGACCCCATCTACAGGAATTATGTCTCCTTCCCGAGCTATGATAATATCACCTATGTTTACATTCTCAATCTCAGTTGAGAATGTGTGTTCAGACTTGTCCTTGATAATCGCCATTCTCGGAGCCAGTTTGTAGAGGCTCTCAATGTTCTTTCTTCCTTTTTTTACTATAAGTCCTTCAACAAATTCTGATAATAAAGCAAAAAATGTCACCACTATTGCAGGAAGAAACTGTAATAGTAAAAGCGATGCAACTATGGCAATAACCATGGAAAGCTCCATGTTTACTCGCCCTTTCTTCAACGCGTACGTCGATTCCTTGAAGAGTGGATAACCGCCTACACCGACAGTTATGCCGATTATTGTTTTTGCAAGCCAGTCCGGTTGTAAAAGTTGTAGCCAAGCTACAAGTAGTGCAACTACTCCTACGCCTGCTAGACGCAGGATCTCTATCTTCCTGTTCTCTTCAGGTTCTTGTGCAAGCTCATGTGCTTTTTTTGGATCGTATTCACATGCGCCTGACATATGTATCTCCTAGTAAGCACCTTTGAATATAATTTGAATAGTTAACGTATGCCTCAAATGACACGATAACAAATCTATTTCGTATCTCCTTATCTAGTTCTGAATTTTAGTGGATAAAAGATTAGAAAGCCCAAGCCAACCAAAAGTATGGGAATTGATAATTGAAATTCAGGTATGGGCACGTACTGTACAAATAGTGGCGCCATCTTGCTTAGTCTCTCATGATCATAATTGAAGACTTGCTGTGCGTCGGAAGAAAGTTGCGCCACAGATAACGGGTCAACGCCGAGGTCTTCAAGGCACTTTGCACTATCAGATGCCTTGTTTAGAAACGGATTGTACATGTAACCTACCAAGGATTGCATGTTATAGTTAGGATGGCTTTGTTTGTAGAGTTGTAATGCCTCGTTGATTCCATCAATGTTTGATTTGTAGAGGAATTTGACATAGTCTAGGTCATTTACGGTGCAGTTCATTGCCTCCGGCTCAAAGCCAAAGACTGGCAAAAACCCTCCTAGAGAAATACCAATAGCAAGAAATCCCCACAAAGTTTTCAATGAAATTCATAGTCGGTTTATCGTAAATATATTGAAAAGAAAAATATCATTTGTGATAATCAGGCGTGATCTCAGATAAACTCAGTTTGTTATTTTCTATGAGAGATTTTGCCCTAGTTGTACTGATTAAAAAAGTCCAGGCTGTTTCGTGCACCTGATTTTGACTTTTGCGACATCTTGGTTATCTGCTCAAATATTCTATAGGCACTTACCATGGATTCTGCTTTGCCTTTTTCACCTACTGCGTTGCTTTCCACTATTGCATATCTTGATACTATCTTGAGGTTTATCTCGGAATTACCATCAGTCCACTGCAAGACATAACCACCGTCTCCCTCAACTAATCCTATCCAGCGTAGATTCCCAAACCACTTTCCTATAAGCTTGCTTACAATCTCTTTAACCTCGATGCTGGTAGGAATGTACAGTTGTAGTACCTGGACAAATTCTGTGTGTTGTTTTGAGATCTTTTTTGATAATTCTTCAAGGTCCAGTCGTGATTTTTGGACTAGAATTGACCTTAGGCTCTTGCTTAGCTTGTATCCAGTTTGACTTTTTTCCACAAGTCCCGAAGTTTCCAACCTGTACAAGGACCTTGCCAGGCTTTGCTGGTGCATCCCAAGTTTTCTGGCCAATCCATTGAATGTGTACTGATTATCTGAAACCTCATTGTCTTGGTTTAGCACAGACAATACTTTCTTGTCATTTTCCTGAAAGTCATCAAGCGATATTCCACAATTTTCATCGATTACAAGTTGCACTATCTTCTCGTCTAGTGTTATCTCCTTTTCTTGTCCCTTGTCCACGATTTTTGTATCTATCTCGTCCATCTTATCTAACACCATAATGATCCTTTTACTTATTTAAGGGTAGGCAAGATTACCTCGTTATTTTTTTGTTTTTTCATTATACGCATTATAGACTTGTACAACAAGTTTAGCCCATTTTTTCTGGACTTGGAATTTCTTGAGTTTAATCGCAGTTTATTGTTGCAACACGGGCAACGCTGAAACGGATGCAAGTTTACATCTATGAATATTCCACATACAGAGCACAGTCTCTGTCCTGCTAGAAACCTAAATCCATCAAGTGGTTTCTTTGCTGCAAATCTGTTGCAGGTTCCTTTGCATCTCAATAAATAATACTCTCCAACATATCAAAATGCGGCATGTATTCCATATGAACCTCTTAAAATAAAGTGATTAAGATGTAAGAAACCTAGTCACACGTTCTAATCGGGCAAGTCAATTGCAGACAAGGTTGTTTTTACATTAAAGATGTGCACCTGTAAGAATGGCAC
>JAGWGO010000277.1 GCA_028867395.1 Nitrososphaerota archaeon
CGATAATACGGTAGCAAGTATTGCCACACAGGTTTGGGATGAACCTGCAGCAAGTCACGTTGTAGTTGGTACAATGGGTCTTCTTGAGAATCAAATTAAGGCAGATACCACAGCAATTGCCGCAAATCTTTATGTAAATGCCAATTCTGTGTTGGATCTTGTTCAGTTATTATTGAAATATGAAACTAATCGAACAAAAATTGATCCAGGGGCAATGACGTTGACAGTTTACGAAGATGATTGCACAACACCATTGCGCGTATTTCAATTACTTGACACAACTGGTTCTCCAAGCATTACACAGGTTTCAGAACGTAAGCCAATTAGTGCAAATGATGGTCTACCTGTTTGCCCATAAGGAATCGGGTATGGCACAGACCAAAGAAGAACGCCGGACAAAAAAGAGAGCGTATGATCGTATTTGGCGTGATAAGAATCGTAAGAAACTCCGTTCCTATGAGTATAAACGTAAGGTTACAACACCAGAACGTTGGATTTTAACTCAGGCTAAAACTCGAGCAAAACAAAAAGGATTAGAGTTTAATCTAACAGAGGATGACATTCAAATTCCTGAATTTTGTCCAGCTCTGGGAATTAAATTAGAGTGGAGCACAAAAGTTAAAGGACATCATTCTCCTTCATTGGATCGTATACGAAATGAGGAAGGTTATGTCAAAGGTAATGTTCAAGTCATTTCTTGGCGTGCAAACAACTTGAAGCGTGATGCTACTGTTGAAGAGATTCAAAAATTAGCGAACTTCTTGAGGGGAGCTTAAATGCCGGGTCTTGGTACTGCTGCAACAACACTAATTACTACAAAAGGTCTTTTTGTAGGCGACGGAATAACTAGTGCACTTGAATTTGGTGCTGGAATTACTCCATGGTTTCGTTTGTATGTTGGACCTTATGTTCCTCCTCCAGTCAAATATGTTGCTGCAGCAGGTAGTCGTGTTTACGAATCAAGCCAGGACATCTTTAAAGAAGTTGATGAACATGGAAAACAGATTGGTGCTCAACAACCAGCACCATTTGGTGAAGTTAATCCTGCAACTGGAAAGCGTTTAGATCACCAGGAAGGTGCTGAAGCTTGGTATGTTGTTCCTCGTGAAAGAGAAAAGGAATTCTTTGGAGAGGCTACTCGTGATATTAATATCAAGGTTGTTTTTCGAGATACTACGTATGAAAAAACGTATAAAGTTCGCGAACGTAATGCTGGTCGTATAATTGAGGTCATAAACTTTACGAATACAACCCGTGCTCGAATTTCAGCTACAATTTCACGAATTAAACGTGTTACAACACGAGCTCTTGTTGAAGTTAGAAACTTCAAACTTGTTCGTAGACGCAATAAATACTAAAAGTTGCTAAAGGAATATGGGAATGACTGATAATATTGTACCACTTAATAACAACGAAGAAAATATCTTTGAATTTGATCTCACAATTCAAGGCCTTGATCCCAAAAAGGTTGATGCCAAGTTTGTTATTCGTTCTGCCGAAATGGATTTGGCATTTCCTTG
>JAGWGO010000058.1 GCA_028867395.1 Nitrososphaerota archaeon
GTGCTCCAACATAGTGAGGTGCAGTAACTGATAGAATCTTTGCAGTCTGCTCTATGTGTTCCTTAGAGTATGTCTTTCCCCCAAGACCAAGTATAACCATGCATGATATTGTGTATCCAGCATCCTTTGCCTTTTGGCAGGCCTTGATTATGGTCTGACTTGTTGCACCCTTGGTTATCTTTTTGAGTATGATATCCGAGCCAGTCTCTATGCCAATGTAAAACATGCCAAGCCCAGCATCGTTTAGTCTTTTAAGATCTTCAGGAGATTTTTCCAAAATGTTTTTTGGCATTGCATAACACGAGATTCTTTCAAGGTTTGAGAACTTGGCTCGTATATAGTCCAAGATCTGAATTAGTCTCTGTGTAGAAAGGTTGAGGGCGTCTCCGTCTGCAAGAAATATTCTGTTTGTTTCAGGCATGTGCTTTGCAGCAATATCTATCTCCATCTTTATCTCATCCCATGGTCTTTCCTGGTATTCTTTTGTCCTATACATATCACAGTAGGAACACTTGTTAAATGAGCATCCAAGTGTTACCTGAAAGATAAGTGATTTGGCCTCCGACGGTGGCCTGTACAATGGATAATCGTAATCTAGCATCAGTTGCAATTGTGCTTTATCCAATTTATCGGTTTGCTGATTTTGTAAGCTAAAGGATTTAGATCTTTTAATTAGATGGCAAAACATCAAGGCATACAATGCCTGTGGACCCTTACGCAAAGCGCCTACTCTGGTTTGTTTTTATGGGCTCAAAAGGAGGCATTAACAGGATGCGTCTCATTTCCGCAATACGAGAAAGACCTCTTAATGCAAACCAACTTGCAAAGGAACTAGACCTTGACTACAAGGCAATACAGCATCACATAGGTGTTCTTGAGAAAAATAACCTCATAACAAAGGTAGGCGAAAAGTATGGTGTGACATATTTTGTATCTACATTTTTGGAGGTAAACATGGAAGCGTTTAATGAAATTGTAATGAAATTGGAAAAAAGTAAATAAGTGTTGTAGGGACAAAGTGTTTTCAAATGGAACCATTAATGACTGCAAGCACGGTTGTCTCTGGAGCCAACATGGTAGCTCTTGGCATCCTGATGAAGGTCTTTGGAACAATGTATTCGAAGACTCGGGCACAGCTTCCGCTTGGAATGATCTTTTTTGCAGGACTGCTCTTTTTGCACAACGTGATCACAGTTTATGCATATTTTTCAATGATGGAACTTTATGCTGTAGCTCTGTTACCGTACCTACTTGCCATCTATGTAGCAGAGCTTGCAGGAATTCTAGTGCTTTTGAAGATAACTCTACAATAGATGCTTTGGTTTATTTGTGACAAGAGCAAAAAAGAGACGTGAAGCAGCAATACAAAGAATACCTAAAGCTTAACAAAAACATCCTTCTCGGATTTTGCGCATCAATCGTGATATCTGCAGTTGTTGCTCAGTCGTTATCAAGCCAGCAAAATTATGTTAATGCAACACTGACGTTAGTAGTAGATTATGTTGTATATTTTACAACATTTGGATCTCTCTTTTATCTTGACAACAGGCAAAAGTATTTGCTTGACTCGGGCGAGGTTGACAATCCACGGCTTAGAAGAGATCTTGTCAAGATAATCTCTTCATTAGGAATAGGCGAGGTAATCTATACAATATCGAGGTGGTCGCTGCAGTACTACCTACTTGACAACTCGTATGCTGCATATCTTGCATCTATTATATCGCAGTCTATCTCTACCTGTATCTACATGGCTACCGTAAACTTGAGTGTAAAGACAATGAGGCTTTTCAAAAATGACTCTTAGCATATTTGTTGACGGCTCTGGTGGACCAGATGCAGGGTTTGGATTTTTTGTCAAGGAGACTGGTGAGTCGTTTTACCAAAAGGAGCCTGGTATAACAAACAACCAAGCAGAATACAAGGCAATAATTGCTGCTCTAAAAAAATATCTAGGCACCACAGAAGAGATTGTAATCTATAGCGATTCCAAAAACACTGTCTCTCAGTTAAACCACGAGTTTGCGATAAACAATGCTCGGCTGAGGGAGCTTGCGATGGAAACCTGGCAGCTTGTTGGCACACACAAGGGTTTGCAGATAAAGTGGATTCCAAGACAAGAAAACTTGGCAGGAAAGATGCTTGGAAGCTAACCTGCATCTAGATCGCGGATAAACTTATTATACATAACAATTTGAATCCATCTCGTTCAAATGACTGATTCTTTATTTCTCTCACCAAAATCAATTGCCATAGTTGGCGCGTCAGACCAGGAAGGAAGCGTAGGGCGTGCGATCACGTCAAACATTCTCAAGGGTTATACAGGAAAGATCTTTCCAATTAGCCGTACCAGAGAGACTGTCTTTGATAAACAGGCATACAAAAGCGTCTTGGATGTACCAGGGCCAATAGATCTTGCAGTAGTAGTTACAAAAAATGATGTCGTTCCTGAAGTTCTTGAAAACTGCGGAAAAAAAGGAATCAAAGGCGCAGTAGTGATCACTGCGGGGTTCAAGGAGGTAGACGAGGAGGGAGCAAAGCTTGAACGAAAACTAGCAGAGATCTCAAAACAATATAACATTAGAATAATTGGTCCAAACTGTCTTGGGGTGATGAACCTTGCCCCACAGACAATGATGAACTCTACTTTTCTCAAGGTTACCCCAAAGTCAGGAGGCATTGCTCTTGTCTCACAGAGCGGAGCAATCTGTGCCGCACTTGTAGAGGACGCAAGCGCACAAGGAATAGGATTCTCTGCTGTAATCAGCATGGGCAACAAGGTAGACCTCAATGAGGTTGACATGCTCAAGATGTTAGCAGAGCATGATCAGACAAAGGTAATTGTCATGTATCTTGAAGACATGACAAACGGAAGAGAGTTTCTCAAAGTTTGCAAACAGATAACACGTTTGAGTCAGATAAAAAAACCAGTCCTTGTCCTAAAGTCTGGTAGGAGCCCAGAGGGCGCAAAGGCTGCCATGTCACACACAGGTGCACTGATGGGCTCTGACGAGATATATGATGCTCTGCTTACACAGGCAGGCGCAATAAGGGTGGATTCTATGGAAGAACTCTTTGACTATGCTACCGCATTTTCAAAGCAACCCCTTCCGACACAAGGTGATCTAGTTATAGTTTCAAACGCAGGAGGTCCTGCAATAATCTCAACTGACGCATGCTCAAGACTTGGAATCAAGATGGCAAACATAGAAGACATTAGACCGCAGATAAACGCAGTAATTCCACCATGGGGCACGTCAAGAAACCCAGTAGACATTGTTGGAGATGCAGATTTTAACAGATTTGATCACGTGCTAAATCTAGTTCTTGCACACAAAAATGTAGGTTCGGTAATTGCAATGTGTACACCATCTGCTACACTTGACTACAACAAGCTTGCCGAAGTTATAGTAAACGCCTCGAAAAAATACAACAAGACGATTCTTGCAAGTCTTATGGGCCTCGATGAAGGAATAAAGAACAAGGAGATTTTGGCAGAGGGAGGAGTCCCGCACTACAAGTATGCCGAGGATGCAATCAGGGCGCTGAAAGCAATGATAAGATTTGTCCACTGGTCTTTAGCCAATGAGGGAAAGATACGCGAGTCTAAGGTCAACAAGAAAAAGGTAGAACATATTTTTGCCAAGGTAAGAGCAGAAGGGCGAAAGAACCTCCTAGAAGAGGAGGGCCAAGAGGTACTCAAGGCATACAATATACCATTACCAAAAAGCATTCTTGCCACAAAGGAGAGGGAAGCAGTAACCGCAGCAAAGAAGATTGGATATCCAGTTGTTATGAAGATTGCCTCACCGCAAATCATCCACAAGTCGGATGCAGGAGGAGTAAAGGTAGGACTCAAGACTCCGCAAGAGGTCAAGAAGGCTTTCAAAGAAATAATCAAGAATGCCAAAAAGTATGACAAGAAAGCAACAATCAAGGGAGTTCTGGTCCAAGAGATGGTAAAGGACGGCAAGGAAACGATCATAGGTTCAAAACAAGAGCCAGGGTTTGGACCTGTTGTGATGTTTGGAATGGGAGGAATCTATGTGGAAGTGCTCAAGGACGTTACTTTTAGAATTACACCAGTTACAGATTCCGAGGCAGACGATATGATATCGTCCATTAAGACAAACAAGTTGTTGCAGGGGGTAAGAGGAGAAAAACCATCTGATGTGAAAAAATTATCCGAGTGTATCCAAAAAATCTCTCAGCTTGTCACTGACTTTGGAGAGATAAAGGAGCTTGACCTCAATCCCGTTCTTGTATTTGAAAAAGGCAAGGGCTGCAAAGTAGTCGATGTGAGAATCGGTCTTGATTAAGACCATGCAGTTCTGTTATAATATTTATATTACTTTGAGAGGGTATAGCACATATGCCAATTAGGACAGGGGCTGAGTACGTACAAAGTCTCCGGGGCCGCAAGACAAAGGTTTACCTTTTTGGCGAACTTGTAAAAGAGCCTGTAGATCATCCAATGATTCGCCCGTCAATTAATGCCGTGGCAGAAACATATGACCTGGCTGTGCAAGAAGAAGACCTTGCAAGCACAAAATCATCGATTAGCGGTCTCCAAGTAAACAGATTCTTGCACATTGTAGAGAGTGCAGAAGATCTGGTAAACCAAAACAAGATGCAAAGAAAGTTGGGCCAGCTTACTGGAACCTGCTTCCAGAGATGTGTTGGTATGGATGCCCTCAACTCGCTATATTCTGTTACATATGAGATAGATGAAAAACACAAGACAAACTATCACAAAAGGCTAGTCGAATTTATCAAGATGATTCAAACTGAAAATTTCGTAATTGGCGGCGCCATGACAGACCCCAAGGGAGACAGGAGCAAGGCACCGCATGAGCAAGAAGACCCAGATGTCTTTTTGCATGTTGTTGAAAAAAACGACAAGGGAATTGTTGTTAGGGGAGCAAAAGCTCACCAGACAGGATGTATCAACTCACACTGGATAATTTTTATGCCAACTATGAGGCTGCAGGAAAGCGATATCGACTATGCAGTAGTTGGCGCAATCCCGGCAGATGCACCTGGAATCACATACATCTATGGAAGACAGTCGTGTGACACGCGAAGCATGGAGGAAGGAGACCTTGATACAGGAAACTCCAAGTTTGCAGGCCAGGAAGCAATGATAATCTTCGATAATGTCTTTGTTCCATGGGAACATGTATTCATGAACGGCGAGTATGAGTTTGCGTCAATGCTAGTTGAGCGATTTACTTGCTACCACAGACGAAGCTATGTCTGCAAGACAGGCCTTGGAGATGTACTCATTGGAGCATCGGCAACAATCTCTGATTATAACGGAGTTCCCAACGTATCACACATACGGGACAAGCTGGTCGAGATGACTCATCTCAACGAGACTATCTATGCAGCAGGTGTGGCATCATCATACCAAGCTCACCGCACCAAGTCCGGCAACTGGCTAAACGACGACATGCTGGCAAACGTATGCAAGCACAACGTCACAAGATTCCCATACGAGATTGGAAGACTTGCCCAAGACATTGCAGGAGGCTTGATGGTTACGCTTCCTTCTGAAAAAGATTTTAGAAATCCAGAGACAGGGCCCATCTTACGAAAATATCTACGCGGACGCAAGGGCGTAGACGTCGAGGACAGGATGAGAATTTTGAGATTGATTGAAAACATGACCCTTGGAAGAAATGCAGTTGGATATCTTACCGAGTCAATGCATGGGGCAGGCTCGCCACAGGCTCAAAGAATTCAGATTGCAAGGCAGATGCAGCTAGAGTACAAAAAGCAGCTTGCCAAAAACTTGGCAAACGTAAAGGACCAGACACCCTCTTCTCCAGAACAATCTGACTATTTCCAGCGAGTCTTTAAGATAAGTAAAAAATAATCTATTCCTTCTTTTCAGGTTCTTTATCAGATTTCAAGTCAGAATTTTCTTTTTTGTTTTCAGAACTTCCAATGTCATACTTTGCATATTCATTTTCAGTAGAACTTGGACTTTCTGCATCTGGTTTATTGTTTGGCGACAAGTCTTTGAAGGTGGCTTCTGAAACAGGTTTGGGCTTGCCAAACTGCTTTACAAGCATGATGCCAACTATTACAGCAATTATGATGTAGTTGATTGGCGGAGTTAGAATTCTTGTGACATATCCTATCTGCGGTATCACATATACTACTTTTCCAATATAGTTTTGTTGTGCTATCGGGTAGTCAATCCCTGGTATGGACCCAGGATTTGCATCTCCCTTTGTTCGAATAATTCGTGGATCTTGACTTAGTATCTCTGCCACGCGATGGACTATCACTTTGTCTTCGGCATATGCATGAAAAACAATGATATCGCCTAGCTTGAGCTGGCTGAAAGGATCATTTCCATTTACTACAATCACGTCAAACACGTTGAGGTTTGGGACCATGCTTCCACTTGAAACTACATAAAACGGATTCTCAGTTCCAAATGCTACTCGAAGCCCAACCCAAATTATTGCAATTCCAATAACAACAATAATGATATCTTTTACAAAGCCAGAAGCAGCACGATTTTTCAATTATTTCTTGTCCTCTAATATCGTAAGATAAATCTTGCTTAACAATGTCTCATTTTACTTTAGCTTGTTGCCGCAAGCTTCGCAGAATTTTGATGAAGGAGTGTTCGCGCTTCCACACTTGGAACATCTAAAGTCATTGCTTACCTCTCCTCCCAATAGAACAATCTCGCCTATCTTTCTTATCTCATTCCACTTTACTATGGCAGTTGTACCATCAGTCTTTGTTATCGCAAGTATGATGCCAGACTGACCAGACTGAATTCCTATCTCTTTTACGACACCCACTCTTTTTGCCTCGGCGTCATACACTGAGAGTCCTATGACTGAGTTGAATGTCTTGACTCCTGATGTTTCTGCATCTTGAATTGGTCTTTGCAGCTCAGCACTTGGAGATGCATATGGCTCTTGAGGTGCAGTCTCTGATCTTGCAAGACCTACCTCAGACTTTTCATCTGGTTTGCTAAAGTTTCTGTACTCTGCAAGGACAGAGCCGCAAGTGGTGCACATGTACTGGCCTTTTTCAAGAAGGACCAAGTTTTCAGCGACCACCTCATTTGGAGACTCGTAATCAATTCTTGGACTCCCCTCGTATTCTTTCTCGCATGTGTTGCAGTAATATTTTGAGATCTTCTCAGAGTCTAGCCGACCAATTGGTGCTAAAAACAGATCAGGTCCACCAAGGTTTCCTTTTCTTTGCTGATCGTCATTGACATTTGCCATGACGTATCCACCAGACCCTCTGAGTTTTTTCAATCGAAATTCACTGCTCATGGTTCTAGTCTATCAAAAACTCATTTAAGTATGTATTTGATATTGATTGGTCAAATCTCTGACACGTACAACGATGAGAGATTATACAATTTTAAAAAATATTCAAGTTTTTTTCAATAATTTGGAAAGAGTTATTAGAGACAAAAGGGAAGCTTAAACAAAAATAATGACGGAAATTTACTAACAGAACTTATCTGTCATTTCCATAACAAGATGATTAAATTTGACAAGCTTTGAAGAACTAGGGATAAAGAATCCAATACTAACAGCGCTAAGAGAGATTAATTTCGACGAGCCGTTTCCAATACAGGCAGCCTCAATCCCAGTGATGCTGTCAGGACAGGATGTAATAGGACAGGCGCATACGGGTACTGGAAAGACTGCAGCTTTCTCGCTGCCGATAATTCAGACCATAGTGCCAAAGGGAGGAATCCAAGCTATAATACTTGCACCAACAAGAGAGCTTGCAGTTCAGATAACAGGCGAGATTCAAAGATTTTCAAGACATTCTAGTATTAGATACGTAACAATCTAC
>JAGWGO010000059.1 GCA_028867395.1 Nitrososphaerota archaeon
TTTTGCAGGAGTAATAGCAGTCGGGATTTTCATCTGGAGCAACAAGAAGATGAAACAAGTAATACACGAAGTCGATACTGGTCCAGTACAGTACGAAACAAGACAACACTGGGCAGACAAGTTTGATGGAGAACCAAGTGGCGGAGTAAGCTCAGGCGGCAGTCCTGCCAGTCCAGAAGACAAGTCAAAAAGATCTGCAATCTAGGAGCTGTTTTTTTACAAATAACAAGTGCGTGCCAGCTGTAACCCTCCTTCTGTTTTACGAGATTTCGCTATGCGGCCTACCTAAACAAAGTGCAGCGCTTATTGTTTGATTTGGCCTTTCTCCAAGTGGTGCAGATTTTTCATTCCTTGCTGGAAACCTCAGGCATGACCATCACCGTACTCCAGGTTGGATAGTTTCTGTTCTGCTCCCAGTCATCTCTGACTACCCGTCGCCGGGTCACATTTGCTGCATGGAGGGAGGAGTTTCCTCTGCCGTGGCAGTGCCTCATTCACTGGCTCGCACTAACCTAAGATAAAGAGAGAGTCATTTTAGCATTAGCATTAATTACATCTTTGGTGCAAAATAGTCCTCGTGAGGTTTTGTCTCCTTTCGGGACTTTACAAGGCCATACACAGTACGATATATCCTGTATATGATACGGTTTTCAGCAAGTCTTGGGGCAATCATGCTCCAAAAGTATCGTGCTCTTATGCCAGAAAACCTCGAGTCGCGCACAACAAAGACGCTGTATTTTGATTCTTCAACAATGGCAAGTGTCTTTGGACTAAATGCCTGCTCTGGTTGGTTTCCTGCGCCAACTATTACCACCTCAGGCTCCTGGTTTAGGTTTTGAAGTAAATCCTTTGTTATGTCAGTACTGGCGGGATAGATTCTTTCTACAGGGACTTTTCTCAGATCGAGATCAAACATCTTTTCATTTATCCTGCTCAGAATATCACGTTCTTCTTCAGGAGACTCTACCACACCTCTTACAATCCTTATCTTGCTATTCATTGAATTTGAAAAAGAGTTTGCAATTTCAAGTCCCAAGTCTGAATGCCTTCCCTTGTCATACGCCACAACTATGCGCGAGATTTCTTTTTCAAATTCTTTTTTGATATTTACTCCTACAACATCACATGTAGTAAGAGATAGCAATTTTCGGTTGTTTTTAAGATCATAGAAATCCATTACGAGTAGGTTGATTCCTTGCTCTTCTGCTGTGGCAAGAATTGCCTCTGTAGTATCGTGTGAAAGTCTTACCAAGTATCTATAGTCTGAAAATCCAGGCATCTTCTTTAGCTCGTCAAAAGATTTCATGACAGGTTCAGCAAATCCATGAGCCATAGAGAGAGGTATTTGTATTGGAATCGTTGCTACATTCAAAAGCGAGATCTCGCCGTCTTTGGATTTTGCAATAGCAGATGCAATCGTTACAAGTTTTTCAACTGTTTTTTTATTGAAAACTACCATTATGCGATAGTCCTTTCTTTGCGATGGACCTATGCTTGCAACCAAAGGAGCATAATGTTCTATTTCCTTCTTCGAGATATACAGTTTATAGATTGAAAAACCTATCAATATCCAAACTATTGCAATTAACCAGCTAAGTGGATTGTATATCAAAAGAAAGATAGCAAGACCAGCCTTTGCAAAGATCCCAATTAGCGGCATAATAGGAAACAGCGGAATCTTGAATCCATAGTCAAGTTTATGCCCATAAAGTCTACGAATTTGTATTCCAGCCCAATTTACTTGTGTGAATAGAAATAGAAACATCACACCTGCCGCAATGGCAAGTTGTTCAATTGGAAGCCAAACTGCCATGACCAACATTATAAAACCAGATACAGTTATCGCAAAATGCGGGGTATGATATTTAGCATGCACAGAACTGAAGATGTAAGGAAGATTATATTGCCTGCCCATTGCAAACGAAACTCTGCTTGAAGAAAATGTTGTAGCACTAAGACCTGCTACAGTTGATGCCATGCCTCCTGCAAAAGCAATTATGGTTCCAAATGGCAGAAGGAATTGTGCAGCTTTTGGAATGCCAAGTTCTTGGTTGTCACCTATAAATCTCCAAGCTTCGCTTCCTAACTTGGACGGATCTAATCCTACAAGAAAGGAGAAAGTAAAAACAATGTAAATAGCCGTGACAATTCCAAGCGTTATGAATACTGCTTTTGGAATATTTTTCTTTGGGTTTTTTACTTCTTCTCCAGTTTGAACAATTATCTCATATCCCTCAAATGCAATGTATGTGATGCCAAGTCCAAGCATCATTCCCCCAAATCCCTTTGGCATGACATTTTGAAAATTTGCTGACCAATTGTGGTTTACAAAACCCCAAGCAAAAATACCTGCAGCAATAAAAAATACTATTATTGCAAGTTGTGTGAATGTGAGTACGTTTCCTACCTTGCCTGTAAGTGATACTCCTCTGTAATTTACGTAGGTGAAAATTATCACCATCGCCCCACCTATAATAATCTGGAGCGGTATTCCTGCATAATGTGAAGAAACTCCCACGCTCTCAAGTAGGCTACCAAAAAATGAACCAAAAGAAACTGCATACAAGCTACCAGCAATCATATGAGCAAACCATGCTATCCATCCGCTGATGAAGGCATTTGGTCTTGGTAATCCCTCTTTGACCCACCTATATCCACCTCCTGCTTCTGGAAATGCTGAACCAAGCTCGGCATAGGTTAGTGCAGTAAAGAAGCTAATCAGTCCACTTAATGCAAATGCGATAAGTAAAGAAGGACCGGCTTCGTGCATGGCAGGCCCAATCAAATTGAAGATAGAGCCAGCAATCATTGCAGCTATCCCTACCATGGTTATGTCTAGCAGCGATAGGCTACGAACTAGTCCAGGTTGTTGTTCTGATTCCATCTAAACCTATTCGTGGAGAAAAAATGGCTGCATAAATCTCTACCCGTGAGGAATAGACATTGTTACATCTCAGATTTGAAGCGCGTATTCAAAATTGGGTTTACTCTAGAACATCATCTAGCCCATAGATACAGATACAACACCGTAATCATGAGATATTTTTGATATGTCTTCTTCAGTTTCTGCATTAGAATAGTCCTTTAGAAGATCCTGGTTTAGTTCAAAAAACGTATGACCCCACTTGAATTTGTTCAGTATAGCATGTGCTTGATTTTCAAGTTGCATGATAAACAGAGTTGCAGCAATAGATTCGGCAGTGGTCAGTTTTCCAAGCTTTGCATAGTTCACTGGATTACCTGCAAGTAGTGGTGGAAGTTTTCGAGAAAACCCGAGAAAATTTTTGACAAATGTTTTTTGTGCAAGCTCCCACGAACAGTCTATTGCAGTAATGGAATTAACTAGGTGTTTGTCATTGTTTAATACCGTATTTTCTGCAAAAGGATCTAGCACCATAGTTGCATGAACAGTCCTCCTTACCTGTTTTGCCAGACCGAACTTGACTAGTTTTGCAGCAGTACATTTGGCTGGGTCGTCCTGCCGTAGCATAAAGACCTGAACCTCCATGGCATTGTTACAGCCAGATGAGGAATAAATTACATGCTATTTTTTGGCACAGTTGTGTTATTTTGTCAGATAAGTTACCTGATAGTAGAATCTAGACACTTGGTTGTTCTTGAGAATATCTGCGTGCCATGAACCTACCGTAATAGTGTCATTTGCATTTGTGGGAATAATACTGAATTGCTGAATTCTCTGGTTGGCCCCTGAATATCCAACCAAAAAGATCTCATTTCCAATCTTGACGTTTTGGTAAAGCGAGCCCATTTGGAAGGTGGATGCCGACACTTTGCAATCTGAAGAAGATCCAATCACACATGTACCATCAGGTGAGCTAACTTTCATGCTGACTGAATTTTCGTCACCTGGGTTTACTCTGAGCAGGCCGTCTATCTCTCTTGGATAATATGTCTGGTTAGTCGTAGTCTTTTCACTCACGTTAATCGTGATTAGTGAGTCTGGTAACATTGCTTGTTTGTCCACTATCATGTTTGGCGTTGTGCTTTTTTGTGTTGGGCCAACACTTGTTGGAATTGTGGTTAATAGAGGTGGAGCCTGTGTAGCATTTGTAGGCGTTGTTACTTTAGTGGCGTTGGTCATGGTGCCTGTCAGTGTTGCATTTGTTGCAGGCAGTTGGCTTACCACTTGATAGTATGTGTTAAAGTTTCCAAATGGTACCTGTGCCACTACAGTATAATTTCCAACTGGTGTCGATGGTAGAATCACATAATTGTAGCTAAATGATCCATACTGATCAAACTTAGCAGTTGCCATCTGTAGTGTGTTGCCTTTTTGTGAAACAACTTGTCCCTCACTTACTATCGTATCATTTGCAAGTCCAAATGTGAGATAGACATTGTCGATAGAAATGATATAGCTTGTCCTGCCTGTGATCAAGACTGTCTGTCCTGGGAGATATTTGGTATGATCGGTGGTAATTAGGAGATGGAGAGGCCCCGAGCTAATTGTATATGGATTTGTCACCTGGAAGGTAACTTGTGAGCTATAAGTAAGATATTGGGCATAGATTCTATAATTTCCTGCAGCCCAGACTCCAGGTTGTAATGAGACTGAAACCCTGAATTGGCCTCCTTGGTTGAGGGTGGCAGCACCTCTGTAGACCTCTTGTCCTGTTTGTGTGTAGATTGATACCTGCACCTGATTGTTTGATGCCTGTGATGCCGCATTTGGTTGTGGCAATGCTTGACCCAAGATGTTCAGTACATCACTGCTGAGATAACTGGTTTTGTCAGTCTCTACCGTAAATGGAGATATCGAGGTCTGATTTTGAGGGTTGGGCAAGACTTGGAAGTAAAGTTGGTTATTTCCATAGTCAGAGTTTATCGTTATTGCGTAAATTCCGTAAAGGTTGGTCTGCGAGGTAGCGTTAAACGATGCCGCTCTGTTGGTAGTAAAGGTAGAAGCAGTGTTAAACGCTGCCTGGGAAGGCACAGTCCAGTCCCATGAGAACAATCCGTTGTTCAATGTCAAGGGAGTTGAAATCACACCACCATCTGGCTTTAGTAGAGTCAGTGTATATGCAGAAGTTCCCATCGAGCTTGATATTTTGCCAGTAAGATGCACCGTGTCTCCTACACCATATACTTGCTTGTCAAGAGTGGCGACTACAGGGCCTTGATTGCCAGTATTGAGCGGATTATACATTGAAAACTTTGTTGATGCCTGCAGGTTACCATAGGTGGCCTTGAGGGTATAATTTCCTGCGGTAAATATGCTTGGAATAAGGGACTGTTTAATGATATAGTTCCCACTAGAATCAGGATATGCAAAGAATGCCAAAGGTGTTGATTGACTGATGGCAGATCCGCTGATAAATGATGTTTGAGAGTACATTTGGCTCCCTGTAGAATTATAGACTGAGACTTGAATCTGGACTCCCTGAATTATCATGTTTGCCTGAACCTGACCTGAGATAACAATCGGATCACCGTATGCGTACAAGCTCTTGTCAGTTACAATTGTTAATGGTCCTGCAGGAGCTGTTGCTTGATATGAGCTAGGATTTGATACAACTACAAAGTCTGCTTCGGCTTTTTCAGATGATGTCGATATTATGGCGCGATAATTGCCAAGCCTGACAGAATCACTTGGAATTGTAAAGTCATAGGAAAATGTATTGTCGGGTTTTACATTGACAAATGTCTTTATATCAAGAGTTTGAGGTACAATTCCTTGAATCGCAGTTGCTGCAGAGGACTGGATGATTTCCAAGGTTGGAGAGAGGCCGGAGTTTTGCAGACCTGCAAGCTGTGTGCTTCCCGTCATGTGAACTGTATCGCCAAGACCATATGCTTGCTTGTCAGTTGATATCAACAAAGGAACGGTTTGAGTCTGTTGAACAACAATAGCAAACGATGTAGTAGCTTTTACTGTTGTATATGTAGCAGAAATAGTATATTTTCCATAAATTGGAGTTATACTGTTTATCATGATTCCAGATGCGCTAGAATGTGCCTGATACGGACTATAAGTCGTAAAGTGACCTGTAGAATCAGGATAGAGATTTCCCTGATATATCATACTACCATTTGGTTCAAAGACCTTGTAGACAACAGGAGTATACGGAATCACCTGAGAGACGTTTCCGTTAAGCGTGATTGGTTCCAAAGGAATATAGCTTGGCTTGTCTGTTGATATTGATAGCGTCACTGGTGCAGACTGGGCAGGTGGAATAAATTGTGTCGAGCCAAGCATGAAACTTGCAGATGCTGCGATAGCACCATATGATGCAGATACAGCATAGCTTCCCTCAGGAAATCCCATAACTTGACTTGTGGTCATTGACGTACTAAATTGCATGCTAGTGTTAGGATACACTGTGAAAGTTTTTTGAAAACCACTCGGTCCAGTAACCTGCAAGTTCACTGGCAATGGGTAGCCGTTCACATCGCTTAGTAGTTGTGAGACTTTGCCGCTCATTGTTACAGTATCTCCAAATATGTAACTTGATTTGTCGGTGCCAAAAGTCATCGTAGCTGCAGTAGATGCGGTTGTAGTGGGAGGCTGTCCGTTTGATGTACCGGGTGTTGCAGCCTTGTAGACCCAATCACTTGGTGAACCCGTGTTATATCCGTCATACATTCTCTGCCATGATCCTCCGCTTCCTTGAAAGTCAGTCAACGGCGGAGTCTGGTCTATCGTAGTGTTGCCACTTTTTAGCTGAATGACTGCACCTGCATGTGGAAACCATGACGGGCCAGATGTCAATATCATAAACTGCTTGCTTTGAAGCATCGTATTGCTTGGAATAATGTAGATCTGTTTGAGACCTGTTGTTGCGCCAACAGTCCATCCTCCAATGTTTACTGCAGAGTTTGCCGGGTTGTAAAGCTCTACCCAGTCAATTGGATACTTTGTGTCGTCACCTACTGGATTGATATCGGCTTCATTTATGACGACGTGATTTGCTATCGGAATTGTCTGCCCTAACGCGGAATAAGTTTGCCCAATCAAAACTAGAATTAAAAAGCTTACAATAGTGTAGAATCTCAAGTATCTCATCTGTGCTACCATTTCATCACGAAGATTATAATTTTAGGTGTTGATGGTGGAAAAGTTGAGCTAGTTGTTAATGCCCAATATGTATCTGACAGCATGGCATAAAATAGCCTCAAATTCATTATAAGTTGTACGCATAATTCATCTTCTGACAGTCATGTTCCCTCAGTACCATCGCAGTTTGGACACTTGCTCTGTACAATCCTTGCTCCGCACACTGCACAAACTCCTTCGCCAACAGACTTTTGAATTTGCTGCTTTCTTTTCTTCACAAATATCCTTATCCCAAAGTATATCGCAACTGCAATTATCACAGAGTATACCGGAGCAATAAATGGCAAAAGCCCAATCATCAAAAATAGAGCTCCCAAGATGAGCAGGATTTCGCGTTTTTCAAACCCCAAGACGTTCTATGAACAAAAAATTTCAATAAATAGGTATGCCAGTACTCAGAGTCACTGAATCAACAATCATCTTCTAATCATGTCTCTAACTCTTCTTCATCGCCTGGCTTATCAAGATTGGTCAAAGTAAGATAAGAACCAATTGAATCTTGAATTATTTTTGCATCGATACATAAAGATGGGATCGGCCGGATTTGAACCGACGACCTCAGGTACCCAAAACCCGAATCATGCCAAGCTAGACCACGATCCCGATGTTGAATGCACCAAAAAGTCCCCAATTTAAGCTTCTCATATGATGATGATTTTAAATAACAAATAGGTTCCAGCATAGACCAATGCAGATTCAAGATTACATCAGTG
>JAGWGO010000060.1 GCA_028867395.1 Nitrososphaerota archaeon
AATAGCTTTTGCAATTCTTTTATTATTAGTATGCTCCATCTCGTCTTCTATACCCATACTTAGTTCATCGGGATCAAATCTACTGTCAGACACATCGTCTTGTTTTCCAACCACGATCTTCTTTCCTTGATATTCAACTTCCTCTTGTTCGTCGGAACAGGCACATGGGTAATGGTGGCAGATTGGACAAACATCATCTGCTTGCATATGCTCATGATCGCATCGCATTCTTCCGCAGATAGGACATTTTTGTATTTCAAATAATTTCATAATTATCCAATAGCAATACTTCCATATGCTCCATAGTCCTCAACATTCTGAACTGTGTAATCATCAATTTCTTCTTGACACTTTGTACGAATATCATTTGCTTGTGCACGCAGATCCGAAGCATTTAAGGTTACAGAACCTCCTGCACCTGGCAAGTTTGCAAACTTACCACGAATATTTGCCAACATATCACAAGCTTCTGCTAACGCATATTGTTGTATCCATCGATGTGCAAAACGATTATTGAAAATTTCTTGTTCTGGTTTTTCAATAGTTACATCAAGTAAAATACGTTCTGGACGATTAAATGACTGGAAGATTTGTAACTCTCTTGTTGTATCATTAAAGACAAATACTAAGCGCGTTGAGAATAGAATTTCCAAATTTTCAACATATTGTGAAACAAGGTGGTAACTCAACAAATCAAACGTACCCATGTTATATAAATGCTGCAAAACAATCTGTCCGTAAACACCTGCCCCCATTGCCGAGGACAAGAATGCTGCAGTGAAACGATATCCAGCCATAACATTAACAATCTTATTATATCCAACAGCCTTATCCGCCAAAATGTAATTTTGTTTATATGGCTGGATGTCCAAGAAGAATGCTTTACGATCCACAGCAAGTGAACTCTTTTGACGAAATACTCTTAAAGCGTTTGTAACACACAGATCAAGTTGTGTATCATCTAATTCAACCGTTAATGTTGGATAGCCCAATAATGTACGAACTTCTGACATTAACTGACGTCGTTCTGCAGGTGAACCATTTGTACCAACACCAAGTTGGTCATATGTTGGTGTTCCATCAACACCATCACGACCAACATGTGGAAGCATAATGTTACCAACAGGTTTTAAGAAAGAGAATAGGAACCCTGCTGGATTAATTGGTAATGCTGGATATCGAACTGCACCACTACCAGGTGTTTCAAATGAACAATAACAATTATAGCTATTACCAAAACCACCAAGTGGGTAGTTCTGGTATGGACTATTACTATCATTAACATAATCAACTTGACCTGTTCCAATTGCTAAACATGGACTTGGCATGTTCAATACACCCACAGGTATAGGAATCAATAATGCATTTGAGCTTCCTCGAGCAGTTGATTCAAATACAAGTTGTCCTTGTTCAAGCTTAGCATAAACACATGGGATTGCAGGAATCCAAGCCTTACCACTCCACTCCATTAACATATTAGTTGAAAGATCATACCATGTATCACCTTTCATGTTTGCAGGAGGTGTTGTTACGTAAGGAATAGGTGCCCAAGTAATTCCAACACGTTGACTCAAAACACTATTTGCAGTATTAAACCAAAAGGTTCCCTGGGGTGGTACTGAAGGATCCGTTGCACTAATTGTTAATGGAGATGCAACATTCCAACGACCTGATGCAGGAGTCCCCCAAACATACCAAGTATTATTGGTTGTATTCAACCAAGCAGTGCCAGTTACTGGTAGTGTTGGATCCGTAGGAATATTGAAAAATGGAATTGTTGACCATGACGAACCATTCCACAAAAGTAATGTATTAGTATTTGGATTCCACCACAAAGTTCCCGTAGCTAGTATAGGTGTTTGGTATGGATCCGTTGCTTGTTGATAAAATGCAGAAGTAGGATTCCATGTAGAATGTACAAAATCCCACTGGAAAAGTGTGGCAGGGCTTGTTGATTCATTCCACCACAATTCACATGAGGTAACTAATGTTGGATCTCCAGCCCAAACAAGAACTGGAACAACATTCCAAGTTGTATTTGTAATATCTCGAACTTGAAGAACTTCTGTCGTTGGATTATACCAATATGAACCCGCAACAACCGGATCGCTAACTGTTGTTGGATCAACTGTTGAATTAAAAACAGTTTGTTGAATCCAAGTATTAACAGCTGGTGTACCAAGTGTATTAACAGTTGCGGCAAATCCTATTCCAGAAATTGATCCAAGATTAGGGGCTGTTGTAGAGAGAACATCTCCAATAATATAGTTTGATCCCTGTGTTGTGATTGTAACAGATTGGACACCGCCACTAACTGTTGCAACCGAACAACTAAATGGTGAACCGGTAATACCTTGACCACCAATACTTGCTGGAGTAACCGTTAAGGTATCTGAAGGGCCGTAACCAGAACCACCAGCAGTAATAAGAACTTGGATAACTGTTCCTGAAACAACTCTAATAGTTGCTTGAGCACCTGTTCCTGAACCACCTATTAAAGGAACATTGAAGAAATCTTGATCGTTATTATTATTGTATTGTGAACCACCACTAGTTAAATTAACTGTTAGGATTGTATTTGAAACTACAACCGTTGCTAATGCACCTGTTCCATGTCCACCAATATTTAATGGGACATTTGGGTATGTTCCATTAACATATCCATGTCCTGGATTAATACTTCCAACAGTTGCAGCAGGACCTTCACTATTACGCGAATATAGTTTATCCGTATTAAGGTCGTACCATAATGTGCCATTCGACAAACTATTAGGAGCTTGTGGCCACATCAGAGCATATGCTTGAACCCAGTTTGTACCACTCCAATTATACAAAGTTTGATTTGCTGTATCATACCAATATGAGCAATCAACGGCCGCTGGTGGACAGGAAGGATCCGTCGTTTGATCGTATGTTGTTGTTTCACACCATGTGTTTCCACATCGAGTAAATCCATTAACACCATTCCACCAATAACCGCTCCCTTGAAGATTTGTTGGATCTGTTGGATATGCAAATTGTGGTTGCACTAACGTATATTGTAATCCCGTCCATTGATACAATTCATTATTTGTTGTATTCCACCAATATGAACCCACTGCTGGATTTGCAGGGTCATTAGATTGAACAATAACATTAGGAATTACATTGAGCTGCGATCCATCCCACTGATAAAGTGTTTTTGTTGTAACATTCCAATAGTAAACTCCTGCACTTGGAGGAACAGGGGATTGCACAGCATTTGTACATTTGATTGCAATCTGTTCGTTTAGATATTTGACAAGGGCACCATACGTTGGTGTTAATCCACCATCAAATGAAAAGAACATTCTAACCATCTTTCGATAGTCAGGTTTTGGAAAATTTGGATCGTATATTAATTCAAACTGGTACGTTGCTCCAGCAACTAATCCCGTTCCATCTGTTGGCTTAACGCCATACTTAACAGGTGTTGGAGTTCCAACAGGAATATTACGAAGAAGAACAACTTGTCTTGCAGGTGTTCCCCTTCCACTTGGAAATCCTATTGCTTGGGAGTATGATCGATTACCTTCTTGATAATAGCGTAGCTGATCATCGTGAATATATCCACAAATGTAATAAGGTGTTCCATCTTCAATATCATTAATGATAAGTGAAGTTGTTAATGGAAGTCCTTGAGCCTTTTGTTCACTTTCGTAGATTGCACCAACAACAAGACCATTTCCAATCTTATCGCCCGCAAATAATTGTTCATTAGCTGTTGGATCTGCAACATAAACAACACCATCCTTTGGGATGTTTGTCATATCACATGGTTGATCTGTTCGAAGAACAAACACAATACCACCGTATACGACATTACTACCGGTTGGTTCTAATGTAATTGTTACGTTACCGTTTGCATCCACGCTCTCGACTACAGGACCTGGAATATTCCATGTAAGCGTTCCTTGTCCTACATTTGGGACACCTGGCTGAAAGGTCACGTTTACATTCATGCCTTCAGCTTTTAATTGTCCAGTAGTATCACCAATGTTGTCAAAGATGCCCATATTTAAAAGACTCCAATTTTAGAGTATTTATGAGCAGTGGGAATGCTTAGTTGTTTGTTTCTTCGCGGGCGTTTCGATTAAGCCACTTTAGTAGTTTTGAACCTTGCCAGTATGTTTCAAATGCTTGTTCAGCATCAATATCTTTTTGCCCATTAAATTTAAGGCTTACGGGGGTAGGATTATCAACATCAACATACAACCAATCGATAATAATTTTTTGATTTGGTTTCAAAGCAATAGTTGACTTTTCTTCTTTGCTTTCACCAATAATTAACTTGCAGTATTTTCGCACAGTATAGGAGGCTACACGCTGTGGGGTTTTTGTTACCGCTTCACGAAGTTTTTCTTTTGAGTCAAGATATTGTTTAAACGTTAAGTTGAATTCCATAGCTCTCTTTGGGGCTTTAATGCTCTATACTATGTTCGACTATTTGTGTTGTTATTATTTATCATGGAGTAATATGTAAGGTTGAAATATTAAGGGTATCTGTATGTTCTCTTTTAGTCTATCTCTTGATCCAACATTATCATTCCAGTGAAGCATCTGAAGATTAGAATGATGAGCACAAACGTCAATAGGGACATAGTGTTCGAAACACCATCTAACAGGAACAATATGAACAAGATGATAAGCACCTTCCTGACCAGCTTTGCCTCGAGGTAGATTGTTAGGATTGATAGATGCTTTGTGTTTGTGATAGTTACTTCGCGTTTTCATATACACTTTATGTCTGTAACTATTCCACAAATCCGCTGTCTTATGATATTCAACAGAACGGGCTTTTGATGATTTAAGAAGAACGGAATTCTTATATTCTCGAGCACAAATTGGACAAGTTACATTGTTAGCGAGAAGATTTTTTGAATCTGTTTCAAATATGTGTCCACATTTGTTGTTTTTAACTGATACACGAACAATAGTATTTCCGTCCTTTTCCGTATACCTCCCGTCGTAGTTAGATAAAATCTTTAATCCTCGTTCTTGTAAACGTTTAAGATTTTCTTTGCGTGATTGTTTCCATCTATTTTCTTCGTGGCATTTTGGACAACCACTAACTTTGTGCTTTCGAAATGTTTGCAATTTTGCAATCGGTGTGGCTATCCATTCGTGATTACAAACGTCACATTTCATTAAATGGTGTTTCTTTGCCCCATCAAAGTGATCAAGCAAAGTAATTCCTATCTTTTTTAATTTAGATGGGTAAGTTTGATCAATGTCACCAATTTTAGGCATAAAATCTCCAAGGTTCAAGATCGTATTATACGCTATAGTTTCCAACCTACTCAACAAAAATCCCACCGAAGTGGGATTAATGTTTTTACTTTAAAGTAAATTCTACAATATCTTTGTAACTTGTTATTAACGAAGGTCCAAATTAGATGTAGTTATCTTTCCATAGTAGTCCGAGCTATTACCCAAACTCGTCTCGACGCGTGTGAAAGCTGCCTTTCCGTAACGAGTCATCAAGCTGACGACTGGCTGGAATGTGACAGGATTAACAACAACGCCTGAGCTCATCAATGGGATATATGGGCAATAGAAGTAACCAGTATCGGTTTCTCCGTTTCCACCCTTATAACCAATTAGGATCGTATCTGAAGCCTGGTAGCCTGGAGCACCTGGGCTTGATAGATCACCAGTTGTGCCACCTGGATAGATGACGCCAGCTTGGTTCCACAAGTAGCTATATACCTTGATTGTGCCGTTTAGAGTACCAACCATCATTGTGTTGTTTGGACCCTTGAACGAACCTTCGACTGCTGGAGCAAATACTGACTTAGCAGCGCTCTGCAATACGGATACGACCAATGGTGATACAACGATGTAGTTACCTGCACCACGACGTGTCTTACGAGCAATTTCATTTGCTACGCGGTTGATGATAACACCTAGGTTTGCTAGACGATCACCAATGAATGTTGGCTTGTAGTTACCTGCACCTGAACCACCATAAATGCCATTGCCTGCACCGTCGAACGTGTCAACTGTACCAGCTAGGGCAATCAAGTCAGCGATGATTTCTTGGTCAATTTCTTGAACAATTTCTGCTGATAGAGCTTGTGTCATTTCTGACTCAAGATCCAAACCGTGTTGTGCATTCAAGTCCTGCATAGCTTCAATCGTCCAACCAGCCTGTAGCTTGCGTGAGCCAGCTTCAACAGCCTGTGATACGATGTCCAATGTCATGCGACGACCACCCGAACCTTCTAGATCCGAACCTGAACCGCCGTACAATGAACCAGCATACGAACCAGATGGCTGAATGCTATACGTATCAGCATATGGACCAAAACCGTGGTCTAGACCATATGATGTTGTGTTTGTGATGCTTGAAGCATTGATTGGTGATGGCCATGCATCGCCTGTACCGCCGCCTGGAGCTGCACCAGTGATTGTTGTTGTCGTATCACCGGCATCAACAATACCTGAAGCACCTGCTAGCTGTGGATCAGCAACGCCTGCTGTTGCACCTGCACCACCAGAATACCATGAACGGATTGGTGATACGTTACCAAAAACTTCATCTCCTGGGTTAATTGCACCTGGTAGGTTGAATGGGTTGCGTGAAGCTGGTGCTACGCCGCCAACTGCTTCACCATAACGGTAACGCAATGTGTAGACCAATCCAACTGGACCCGACATTGGCTGTACACCAACGAGTTCTGTTGCAATTGTGCCAGGGATAATACGACGAATCATTGGAATCAAAATCTTACGGAAGCCAGCGATGTCGTTTGCTGATGTTGCGCCTGCAGCTGCAGTTTCGGACAATAGCTGGTTCTTCTGGTTTTCCAAAAGAGGAGCAACAATTGCCTGCTTCTGCGTGGTTAGGCCTTCAAGGAGGGCTGCCTTTGTTTCTGCCCAATTTTCAATTAAATCCATTTTAAACTCCTGTTTTAAAGGTTTAGTGTACTTGCGTACGGGTTATTACTTAATACCTGCGATTTTACGAATACGAGCAAGTTCAGCTTCCTTTGCAGGATCAACTGTCTTTGTCTCAGGCTTCGTTTCGCCTTCTGTTACTACTTCTGTATCGCCATACTTAGCAATTGCTGACTCAGCAACTCTTGCTCTTTCTGACTTTCTCGAAGCACCTTCAGCAAGTACTGCACCTTCCTTCTCTGAACCTGTTGCTCCATCACTCTCGCGCAATACTCGACCGATAAAGGTCTTGTATGCACTATCAAGCTGGTCTGTATCTACATTCTTTAGGATTGCTTCCATGATATCACGTGGGCGATCTTTTAGAGGAGCCAAAACCCGCTTCAATTTCTGTTCACGCTCCATGACAGCAACCTTCTTCTCGCTTGCTTCAAGAGCCGATACGGTCTCTTCAAGACGCTTTGAAAGTTCGCCAACTGAAGCTTCCTTGGTGTCTGCATCTACGAAGCGTGTGAATTCATCACTGAATGCTTCAAATACACGACGACCAAATTCATTCTGCTTAACAACTTCGAGATCTTCACGAAGTTCTTCCATTTCTGCTGCGATACGAATCTCTAGGAAGCTATCGATCTTTTCGACCAATTCCTTAAGATCACTCTTTAGTTCGTCGGCCATCTGACCTTTAGCTTCTACCAACTTCTCTGCATGTTCTGCTTCGAGGTCGCGGAAGCGTTCAATATCTTCACGGAGCTCTGACAATTCTGAATCGAGGAAATCCCCAACCTTGCTATCAATTGCTTCGACGAGTGCGTCGCGTTCT
>JAGWGO010000061.1 GCA_028867395.1 Nitrososphaerota archaeon
AAATAATTTTGATATTGTTCATCGATTCGTCTCAGTAAAAATTTTTCATCATTTTTATTTTTTTTGGGCAACACTTAACAATGATGAGGCGCCATAAAGTAAGATGGAGATACAAAGGACAGATTATCAATGGGGAGAATTTCATTCTCCTTTTTACAGATCATATACTCTGGCAAACTTTAGAGATATACCTCAAATCAAGAGACTGCCTAAACAATTACAGTTTGAGATGGAAGTGGTTGGCAATATTTTTCCATTCAAGACCAACAACTATGTCGTAGAGAACCTCATAGACTGGAAAAATGTAGCAAAAGACCCCATGTTCATTCTTACCTTTCCACAGAAAGGAATGCTCAAACCTAAGCATTTTAACAAGATGGCTGAAGCAATCAAAAACAACCTTGATAAAAAAGAGTTACAAAATATTGCAAATAAGATAAGATTAGAACTAAATCCGCACCCTGCAGGGCAACTAGAACATAACGTTCCTAAACTAAATGACGGTACTAAACTGTACGGCATGCAACACAAGTACAATGAGACAGTTCTTTTCTTTCCAAGCCAGGGGCAGACATGCCATGCGTACTGTAGTTTCTGCTTTAGGTGGCCACAGTTTGTGGGTATGGAAGATCTAAAATTCGCTAGTCATGAAACCGCACAACTCGTTCAATATCTAAAAGAACATCCAGAGGTAACCGACATCTTGTTTACTGGGGGCGATCCATTAATTATGAGGACTCGCCTTCTTGCAAACTATCTAAATGCCTTGTTGGAAGCTAAATTGCCAAACCTTAAGACTATAAGGATAGGCACCAAGGCCCTTTCATACTGGCCATACCGATTTGTCACAGATGAAGATTCCTATGAATTGCTTGAGCTATTTGAAAAAGTTTCAGCATCGGATATTCATCTTGCGATAATGGCTCACTTTAACCATCCTGCTGAACTTTCTACTGATATTGTAAAACAAGCCATAATTCGCATAAGAAAGAAGACCGGAGCTCAGATTAGAACGCAATCGCCCATTCTAAGGCACATTAACGATGACGCCAAGATCTGGGCGGAGATGTGGCAAAAACAAGTCTCACTAGGATTGATACCGTACTATATGTTCGTCGTAAGGGATACTGGTGCGCAGCACTACTTTGGCGTTCCCTTGGTAAGAGCACAGGAAATATTCCGAGATGCATATCAAATAGTTAGTGGTTTGGCAAGAACTGTTCGTGGGCCAAGCATGTCAGCCACCCCTGGAAAGATACAGATCCTAGGAGTCGCAAAGATAGGTAAAGTAAAGGCAATAGTGCTGAGATTCTTGCAGGGGAGAAACCCAACGTGGGTTCAAAAACCCTTTCTTGCAAAATATGACGACGGTGCAATATGGATAGATGGACTCAAGCCTCTGGAGGGAAAAGACTTTTTCTTCGAAAAAGAACTAGAGAAAATTCTACGAAAGGAAAACACCGCCTCGGGTAATGATGTCAGCTCTGCTGGCGGCGGCCCACCATAAACTAATTTTTGCAGGAAAATGGCGGGTCAAAATTATAAAACAATAATTCAAAAAATTAAGAAAGAAAAAATTGACTATGTCGAATTATGGTTTGTCGATATATTCGGAGAGCTGCACAGCCTAGGCATTCCGTCATACTGTGTGACTGAACATAATCTACAAAATGGATTTGACAAACTAGACTCGAGCTCTATACGGGGATTTGGATCAATTAACGAGTCAGATATTTCGCTTGTGCCAGATGTGAGCACGTTTAGAATTCTTCCACCCGACTATGATGTTGGAAACAGGAAAAATGCTAGAATGTTTGTGGATATGTATCAACGAAGCACAAATTCTAATGGTATGAATCTGAGATATGACCGGGATTCTAGAGGCGTACTCCTAAAAGCCAACGGTGAGCTTCCAAAATATGGATTATCAAAGGTACTATGGGGACCTGAAATAGAGTTCTTTGTATTTGATAAATCATATGCTACATCGGCGTTAAATGCGGTGTCTGGAATGGCAGATAGTACATTCGAGTCGGAATTATCAAAAGCCAATGATAGAATAGTCACTAGGAGGTTCAAAGCGGGATACTATCAAGCAGAACCAATCGATGCACTAAGTGAATTAAGAAAAGACATCTGCGATGACCTGCGCAAATACTTTGGTGTAAAGGTGGAGGCTCAACATCACGAAGTTGCAACAGAAGGTCAATGTGAAATAAACATAGAATATGGCGAGACGATGGAAATTGCAGATGATGTGGTTACCATAAAGAATTTGACTAAAGTAAAAGCAGAGAGGAAAAACAAGATGGCTACATTTATGCCAAAGCCAATTTACGGTGATAACGCATCTGCAATGCACATGCATCAGAGCCTATGGACCATGGGTGGAAGTAATGTGATGTATGATCCAAGCGATAAAAAATCAGGTCTGAGTCAATTAGCCCGATACTATATTGGAGGAATATTGGAGCATGCCGGTGCACTGTGCGCCATATCAAATCCGACTACAAATTCCTACAAACGGCTAGTGCCTGGGTATGAGGCTCCTGTATATGCATGCTGGGGAGTGGGGAACCGGTCTACCGCGGTTAGAGTACCACTCTCAGGAAAGAACAATGCAAAGAGAAAAAGAATTGAATACCGTGTACCAGACTCTGCCGCAAACGTGTACTTGCTTGAAGCCGCGTTGATGATGGCAGGATTGGATGGGGTTAGGAGAAAAATAGATCCGGGAGAACCAGTTCAAGGTAATGTATATCATTTAACTCCTGCACAAAGAAGAGAACTAAAGATAAGACCGCTACCGTCTTCTCTCAAAGAATCATTAGAATTTCTGCAAAGCGATAACAAATTCCTCGACGGTGTATTTGCCAAAGGATTCCTTGACTCTTACATATCTATCAAACACGATGAATATGATGAGTTTGCTCAGATGCCTACTTCATGGGAGGTATTTACCTATTCTAGAATATGACCTTCAAACCACTCTGGCATCTTTTCTCATGTGATATCTGCTAGGGATCACTTTGATGTATTGGCCTGACTCCAAGAGGTGTTCAATAGCATCGTCTCTTTTCTTATATCACAGTTGATGAGAACAAACGCTTCTGCCGTAAACCTATAGTGGCTTCATGATATTTCAATATTGTTTAGACGATCTTACAAATTTTGGATCCCATGTAAGATATGTTTACTAGTACATTTGTTAAACAGATTGCGTTTCATACATCAAGAAATTGTCTGTTTAATTTATGTACTAGTACATAATTCAAATCTGTTATTTATTTTAGTTCTTGGAGAAGAATTATGAATTGCTATTAATGGTAACTCTAGTCACAAATCACGTTCAATCAGTCTAAGAGAGGCGGAGAGTAGGATGGAGTAATCGAATGTGATGAATAAACGATACAGCTACCATCCCGTCTTCTCCTAATATCTACTCTCATGAATTCAATTTAAAATATCGATACGATTCTCATCATCAGCGAAAACTTTTAGAAAAAAAATTACGTAATTTACAAAATAAATGAGAAACCACTATAGAAGATAAATTGGATAATTAGAAGAATGCTTCATAATGAATCAACGATACAGTATCTTTGCTGTTGTTGCTATTGTGGCAATAACGGGGGTCCTGTTTGCAAGCACATACTCAAGTACATCTACAATATCTAGTACCGCAGGTATTGCGACAAAGCAAACCTCTGAAGTAACACCAGAATCGATTGATGCGGTAACGCCGCAATCAATTGATTCCGCAACTGTTCAGGATGTATCTAAAGTGGGTGGCGTAATATTCAAGATGGATGGCGCAAGTGCCGCCACGCAAGATCAGGTCGCAGCTTGGAAGGCGGAGGGCAGAACAATTCACAACATTCATTTGATTGCGCAGAGTGTAGACCTGCCAATTCCAGGTGGGAAGATGTATCATGGGATGACCTTCAACGGTACGGTTCCAGCCCCTACAATTAGGGTCACGCAGGGAGATGTCATTAACATAACCCTGACAGTACCAACAACTGAGACAACAGGTCATAGTCTTGATATGCACGCAGCGCAAATCTCTGCAGTCCCAAACTTTGGAGCTGTAATGCCGGGTCATTCAAACACCTATGCGTACATTGCACAGACTCCAGGTGCCTTCAAGTTTCATTGTGAGGGTGTAAACGTACTAGGCATGGATCAGCATGTGTTGTCAGGAATGTATGGAATGGTGATTGTGGATCCACTGAATGGTTACCACAAACTTTTGTACACAACTACTATGATGCAGAATGGGAAGGTGGTGTTAAACCAGACACTCATTTCGCCTGCTGCATACGAGTTTACCTTGCAGTACAACCAACTATACCTTAATGCAGACGGGTCCTACGACCAGCCTGCAATGTTCCTACATAACACAACTTGGACTGTGGTAAACGGAAAACCATTTGGCTATGATCCAGTTGTAACCAAAGTTTGGAACAACGCACCATCTTTTCACGACAAAGCGGCACCACTCATAGTTCCATACGGGCAACATGTTAGGTTCTTTGTTGTAAATCAAGGCAACATGCCAGTCTTCTTCCATATTGTGGGAGCACAGATTGCTAGAGTAACGCAAGGCAACGTTGTACAAGCAATGGGCACGCAAACATGGTTGTTAGGAGGTTCACAAGATGAAATCGACGATGTGGTATTTCCTGAAGCAGGTGCATTTGTGGCAGTAAATCATGACTATGCGGCAATCTTCACAGGCGCAGCTACTGTCATACTCACCAAGGATTCTCCAGCACCAAACCCCTCTGACGCAGTTCCGCCAGATTCAACAGTACCAGGCACCAGCATTCATCAACAAACCTTTGTACATTGTGAATGTACGGATGCTGCAGCTGCTCAAATCGCTGCTGAACGCGGAAATATGACTGGCTAGGAACCGTCACAAAACTCTTTTCTTTTTATTTTTGATGTTGATTTGAATATTAATTGACAAGACATACGTAGTTGAGAATAACATCAATCTCTAAAAATGATCATGTCTATCTTTAGACAAAGTTGGATACTGAAAGTAACAATTCTTTTCTTGACAGTAAAACATCGTTGATTCTTCTTGCTACCTCAAACTCAAAGTCGGCAATAGAGGTGAGTAAAGAATGTCATATGCCACTGAGCACCACGTATAGGAAACTTGATAAGCTTTTACAATTAAACATGGTAAAAATCACCGGAATAATAAAGGATGGAACCAAGTGCTTTCTATTTACCAGCAACAAAAAGGGATATTTTTTCAAAAATGATCAACGTGTGATATCTATAATGAATATAATTATAGAAAATCCAGGTATTAATTTTCGCGAGATTGCTCGGTTGTCTGGCTTGACACATGGTATAGTAAGTCATTACTTGTTTCATTTGGAAAAAAATGGGCTGTTGCAAGCAAAGCGTAGGAACAACAGAGTGTGGTTTTTTCCAATAGATTTACCGGTTTCATCCATGGACCTTGTGATTGAATTAAGAAATAATACCTCGTATTCTATTTTATTACTTTTACTAGAAAAAAAATATGCGGCTTTTAGTGATTTTACAAAAATTATTAACAAAAGTTCATCTTCTATCTCAATTCGACTATCTAGGCTTGCGAGTCTAGGATTTGTAAATAAGGCGTATGGCCTTCGTTCTGTATACTGCCTAAAGGATCGTGAAATGGTTATTGCCGCAATATCGAAAATAAAACGACGTTAGCAATTGATCCCAGTTTGTTTTTGTGTATTCGCAATTTCCCTTATCTAGAAAAAGTTAGAAAAAACAAAAATCCGTAACTATCTTAGTGTCTTTGGTTTTAATTTGTGCTGCATGTATAAGACAAACATTTTGAGTCGTAGTTATTCTAAAAAATCACATAAATGTCAATAAGAAATTAATTTAATAAAATAATGTTTGTAATTTTTCAAACTAAATCTTAAATATCAAGAAATTCATTATTATATCATGCTAGTAAAGCCACAAAAAATGGCTTGACTTGCGTGGTCCCGCAGGAAACAGAATGCGAACTGGCGCAATGGCGCTGTTCAAAGGAGGTGTTCTCCAAGTGGACTGCAGAAAAGGACCACGCCATTTTTGATTAATACCTGAAATTTGGTCTTGTACGCTTGGTGAAGAGTAGTATCGCAATTATAATTCCGGCAGCACCACCAACTCCTGCAATTACCAAGACCATGAAGATTGACGTGTACAAGCTAAGAGTTGTTATGTTGAAATCGTAGGAATCGGTACCTCCTGTGTTTGGATCAAACAGATCAACTTTGAATACGTGGTTTCCTGGCTCTTGAAATACATAATCGGCATCCCATGCTCCAGGATAATTATCCGGAGGAAATTCCTTCACCAATTCGTCGTCATAGTAAATCTTTACTCCCATCCTAACATTGTCCGGCGGATTTCCGTTTTGGTTAAGCACTAGAAAGTGAATCTTTGTATCCTTTCCAACATCAGGCACTGACGGCGTTGTGCTAACCTGTACTTCATAGTTGCCAACCTTTGCGGCATCGCTGCTAAATGGGGGATGAAGTATCTCATATGTAACAAGACCAACGAAGAAACCAAAATAAACTAACAAAAGCAGGTACTTTTTTTTCATTAAATGGAATAGGCAGTTTTACTATATTATATTTGGCTATTTTTCCAATTTCAGGCTGGGTATATCATGACCTTCTGCCTGGAACGCACCTGAATATAAGAATCTCCGAGACACTAATAAAGAAAGCCGATGGCAAGTGAATTTTAGGGATTAATCTGGCATCAAAAAAAGCAGTAATTATTTTAGGGATAATACTAATTGGGCTTGGCATATCGTGGACCGTGCTCCAAAAACCTTTGAGCGAGCCGGGCAAGCCTGCCGAAATTATAACCCCGATGAACCAAAATCCGTACTTGCAGGAATATTCCTTACCTGACGGTACCGGTCCAAACGGTCTAACCGTGGATGACAATGGAACAGTCTGGGTTACGTCATCCAAGTCTGACATGCTTTACAGTTTTGATGAAAAATCAGGAAGACTAGCAAATTATGAGATAAAAGACAACTTGCCGTATTTTGTTCCAGGGGATAATGCGACAATGGTGTGGACAGTGGCGCAAGAAAAAGATGGCACCATGTGGTTCTCGCCGCTTGGAACAAAATCAGTCTGGAGGTTTAACCCTGCGGACGATACCTTCCACGCTATATCGTCACCGACAGGATCGGGTTTTCAGATGAAGATAGATAAAAACAATGGAGATGTCTGGTTTACCACGCTGAGTGGCGATGCTCTGGACGTTGTAGAGAAGGATCCCAGCACACCAAGCGGGTACAAAATAGTATCCTTTGACCTTGGAAACGGGACAGCTCCTGCCGGTCTATTTCTACAAAACGATACCGTATGGGTAACTGAGATAACCACTCAAAAGATAATCAAATACCATATAAATCAAGAAAACGGCGTGGTGTCTGGAATAACCAAAGTAAAGGAGATTCCTCTAGACAACAACATCCAACTCGCGGCCCCTACAGATGTTGTTGTAAGCAACGACTCTATCTGGCTCACAGAGCACGAAACAAGCTTTCTTACGCAATATAATATAGGAAACAACGAGATTGTGAGGTATCCCACATCTCAAAATGTGTACCATGCTACAACACTTCCATTTTGGATTCGCACGATTGGAGAT
>JAGWGO010000062.1 GCA_028867395.1 Nitrososphaerota archaeon
CTATCACGCAGCAAAGAAACTCCCAGAAACCAAGCCTGTTTACAAAGGAAAGTCTGGCGATGCTATGTCACGAGCAGTTGGTAAATACTTAAATCAAGGGGCGACTTATGACCAACATGGCAACACCATTGACCCCTTGCGTTGATATGCAAACCATCTCACGATTATTTGTGAGATACAAAGGGCATTACGGGGGACTGTGGACATGTCGGGCATCTAGTGACGAAGAGTGGCAGTGGGTCATGGAAGATTGGCTCGAAGAATTAAGCCGGTTCTCACTTGATGTACTACGCGCAGCCTTTAAAAAGTCCATGACTGAATTTGTGACTGCACCGCCTACGCTTCCGCAATTGGTGCAATTATGCATCAAAGAATCAGGCGTACCCAATGTGCAACAAGTCATTCGTCTTATGGTAAACCGTGACTTTAGCCACCCATTAGTCAAGATGGTGTATGACAAGATTGGTTCGTGGACTTTGAGCAATGGCAAAGAAGAAGAAATACAGCGTAAGGCTAAAGAGTATTACACCGAATCTTTGTCACAATTCCATGTTGAGCCTGAGCGCGAATGGTTAAAGCTTGCTGATTACAACGCTAAGCCAAAAGAGTTACCACCACCCGATAAGATACCGAGTGCCGAGGAGCGCAGAGGTTTTAAAGAGCGCATGGCTGAATATCAGAAAATGGCTGATGAGGCTAAGGAAAAGCTCAAAGACAACCGTCAAAAAGAATTTGACTATTCGAAGCTTAAGCCCGGAGCACGTGAATTTGATGAGTTGCTATTCAGTGAGTACAAAGCCTATTTGGTGGGCATTCCTGAAAACATGGTGCTTACGCTTTCAGTGCAAGATGCCTATGCAAGAATGAGGTTTTTAGCAGAGCGAGACCAAGCAGAATATTTAAAGAAAGCAGGCTACGTACCGCCTAACCAGAGACCGCACGATGAATCTCCGAAAGGCTCTGATAGAAACGGACGGCCAACCAAGGTTTATAAAACGTGGATGAATGACTGATGAATAGGGCGTTATGGATAGCGCGTAAGAATTATTTGTGTTCACTGATTAAAAAAGTTTCTGATGGTCACGGTGGTGATGAGATTGAGTTCTTGCGGCAGCATTGCAAAGAAGTCATTGAAGCACACCCGGACGAGAAGATAGAGGAGGCCATCAAGTGCTATGAGGAGATGGTCGAACAGTTGAAATATTACAAAGAAAGGAAGCTGAAATGAGTAAATTGCAGGGAGAGAAAGCACAAAAATTTGTGGCATGGTTGGCATGCATCAAGGGATTTTTACCCAAAAGCATGACGATTGAGGAAGCATCGGACATATTTTTACGCCGGTGTGCGGATGAAGAAAAAGAGGCAAAAAAGAATGGCAAGAAAGCAAATTAATCTACGCGACAGACAGGAAGTCTTGGAGCTTATGAAAATTTTATATGGAAACGATGAGGTTAAGGATGACCAAGCGAATCGCCATACCAACCGAGAACCAAGAGCAAAGAGCACTGGTCAAGTGGTTGAGTCTGCACCCGATATTGAAGGACTTTTATTGCAAAAATAACAACGAAGGAAAGCGCACCGAAGGGCAAACTTGGAACTTGAAGTTGATGGGATTACGCCCCGGTGTGCCGGACTTGTTCATTTATTACCCTAGCCCTTCCGGTAAACATGGGTTATGGTTGGAAATGAAACGTAATATGAATTATCCGCCATCCGCTAGAAACGGGGATAGCTGGAAGCTTCAAGCGGAGTTCATTGAGCGAGTTAAAACAGTAGGATTTGAGGCAGCTTTCTGCTATGGTTGGGAAGATGGGAAAAGAATTATCGAAGCCTATCTCTCCGCTTAAAAATCTATTATTATTAATTCGTTTCATGAGAACTTCCTTGATCTCGTAGCCCTAGCAATAGGGCTATTTTTTGCTACACTTAACTCAATAGACAAGGAAAAGTTATCATGCCAAAATTCAGCCAAGCATCATTTTCTAAGCTATCAACCTGTCATCATGACCTACAAGTATTGTTCTTTGAGGTAATCAAATACTTTGATTGCACCATCCTTGAAGGCTATAGAAATGAGGCAGACCAAGAAGCAGCCTTTGCAAAAGGCAATACGAAACTGCATTGGCCGCATGGCAAGCATAACCAAAATCCTTCTATGGCTGTTGATGTAACGCCTTATCCTATTAACTTTGACGATGAAAAACTGGCAATCTGGTTCGGCGGTTACGTTCTAGGTATTGCCCAGAAACTAAAGGATGAGGGCAAGATGTCCCATTCTGTGCGTTGGGGTGGCTCTTGGGATGGATTGGGAAAACTCGATAGACCCGGACAACTCAATGATGCTGGACACTTTGAATTGGTGGTGTGAGGTGAAAAATGAAATGGCTACGAGAGTATTTAAAAACCAATCCTCATGTGGCCTTATCTGTTCCCGCCATTTTGTGCGCTATTCAGTTCTTGATGAGCCTTGGTGGGGCGATAAGAACAGGGATATTTGACAGTAACACTATTAATCAGCTTTTATCTACAGCGGACGGATTTGAAACAGTGGTTTTATTTGTCATTATGGTAGCGTTAAAAAACAAAAAGCAGTAATATGTAGATGATGATTTATATACACTAAAAGGATTTAGTGACATGACCAGAAACTCAAAGATTACAAAGCCTGATGAAGCTAAAAATATTGGGCGACCGAGTAAATTTACCCCGGAACGCTGTGAGCGAATCATTAGCGATATTTCTAGGCGTATTCCTTATGAGCTAGCAGCCGAAGCGAACGGAATTTGTGAGGCTACTTTATACGATTGGCTCAATACTGGTAAGGTTCATCAGCTGGAAGGAATCGACTCTGAGTACACAAAGTTTTCGGAGTCTATAAAAAGAGCCGAGCTTAATCGCGTATTAGAACATACCGACATGATAGCCGCTAAACCTGAGCGTTGGCAAGCTGATGCATGGCTGCTAGAGCGCAGATGGCCTAAGTACTTCGGTAACAATATACTGCTCAAAGAACTCAATGAACGCATGAACCTAATGGAAGGTGCACAGAATGGCAAACGTCACGAAGAAAGAAATCAAGAAGATGATTGCGCGTAACAACAAGAAAGAAGAGCGCAAGGACGAGAAGAAAGACAATAAGACCTATCAACGTAAAAAGGGTAAATAATGTCAAATGTCTATATTAAAAAACCATTAAGAGTTCACGCATTCAAATACGGTTTTGAAGAGATACCAGATTGGATGTATGGTAAAACTTGGCTGCTCTATGATACCGAGCCTAGCGAACATATCATTATTCATACATTAGAGGGTGATATGAGAGCAGACAAAGGCGATTACATTATCCGCGGCATTAACGGGGAGATATATCCCTGTAAAGCCGATATATTTCAAGCTTCCTACGATAAGGAGAATTAACATGGGCGCTAAATACCAATCACCTAAGCCAGACGGCTACCAAAGCACACGCAACAACATATACCTTGAGCGTGAAGCACAACAAAAAGAGCGTACCTTAAAAGAGCAAGGAGCCTCTCGCAATCTACCAGAGCAAAGCAAAGAGAACTACGGCAAGAAAACTTACAAATAATTGTATATAAATGTTGATTTATGTAATTAAGTAAATGTATAATGCTCCTCATTGAATGTTAATTGTTGTAATGAGGAGTTGTTAAATGTCTGTAAAGTTTAGATTGTACTATGTAGCTGCCGGAGACCTTAAAGCACGTGTGTCTTATCACATGGACAACAGGACAGATGGTAGAAAGTGTGTGACCTTATACGCAAAAGATTGGTGCCGCACCTTAGGTAAAATCTTACGTGATGGTTATAGAAACGAGACTGATTCTATGACTGATTACTTCGAGCAAGGTAGCGTGGTTCTGTTTGAAGATAGCCCACACTATACGGCTGCGAGGAAAGTAGCGGAACAAGTGGCCGCTAAGAGACAAGCTAAATGGGGCGCATGATGCGCCTTTATAACAGGGAGAGTGAAGTTGATCACATTGGACGTGTTACAAAAACGTAGGGATGATTTATCTAATACTTTAGCTACGAGTCAAGTTGACTTAGACTTGCTCAAGGAAAGGTTGAAGGTAATCAAAAAGGAGATTGCGAACATCAATGGCGCAATCATTGAAATTGATCACATGATCGAATCGATATAAGGATATATCACCATGAGTTTACTAAGTACTTTTCTAGCTAGCCATTTAATCCCAGCCCTTGAAGCAGCACTAGCAGCCCATGAGCCAGAAATTCAAGCAGGTATTCTTGCTGAATTAGAAGCCTTAGGCGGTCAAGTTGGCGCATGGGTAGAGTCTAAAATCAAAACTGCTACACCAGTACAAGGGGCATAGCATGAAACTCGTCAAAGGCAAGAAAGAATCTAAAAAAGAAGATAAGAAAAAAGAAGACGCTCACAAAAAGCATGAGAAGCATCTTCACGAAAAGCCCAAGGCTATGAAGAAAGAGAAGAAGAAGGACTGCATGTAATGACTGATGATCAGTGCCAAGCACTTATTGATTCAGTCAATAAGCTTACCGAGGCCGTAGAGATAGGAGCAGATAAAATTGCCGATGCAGTAGACGGCATTTACTTCTCTTCGAATGACGGCCTTGAGAAGCGACTAGACCGACTCATCGAGGAGTTCATGGAATTGAACGAATATAATCATTACAGGGATTGATACCATGCCATTAATCAAAGGAGCTAAGGCCAAGACGCGCAAAGGCTTTGGAACTAATGTTAAGCGCGAAATGGACGCAGGCAAACCACAAAAGCAAGCTGTTGCGATTGCATATAGTGAAGCCGGTGAAGGTAAGAAAAGGAAATCAAAATCAAGAAAAGGAAAAGAATAAAATGGCTAAATTAGATGCTAAGGAACGCAAAAAGTTACCTAAAGGAGATTTTGGCTTACCCGGTAAACGTGCTTATCCAATGGAAGATAAGAGCCATGCTCGAAATGCTAAAGCACGTGCCTCTGAGATGGAAAAGAAAGGGAAGCTTTCTATGGCCTCTAAAGAAAAGATTGACGCTAAGGCGGATAAGGTACTTGGCAAAGGCAAGAAGAAATGAACGACTGGTTTAATGGGTTGATTTACAAAAGTAAGCCTCATGGATTGAGTGCAAGAAATGCCAAACGATTGGCGAAGAAACTCACAAAGGATGTGAAACATGGCCGTGATTCGGAACACTTGGGTAGAGAAGTTCAAGCAAAAGAAGGAGAGGAACGAAACGGCTCCGGCTTATGAGCGCGACCCATTATCAGATACTTATGCCTATGACTCACAGAAGCCGAAGAAACGGTTTAGCGTTCCGGCCTGTGCACACTTAGTTAAAACTTTACGCGGGGTTAGAAAATAGATGCAATGTCACAGTTGTAGCTATCCTGATTCCCGCGTGGTGGAAACGAAACGGGATGACAGGCTCAATAAAATTGTTAGACGGCGCGAGTGTATTAAATGCGGTGTCCGTTTTACCACGCAAGAAAACATTAGAGAAAATCCGAACTATCAAACGCCTCCGCCACGGAGGATATTAGAGAAATGAGCAGAAGTGCAGCGGAGTTATTAAATCGATTCAATGAATTTGAGGCTGGAATGAATAAAGGTACTCAACGCCAGCTAACCCTAAAACCAGACAGGATGATTATACATGCGCATGAACAGGATAAAATTTATGTTCCGACTCCCACGGGTGCTCTTGCTCATGGCAACGATGAGTTTGTGCGTGTCATTATGGGGCCTTATGGAAGCGGCAAAAGTACGTGGGCAATTAGCGAAATTGTTAAACGAGCCTGTGGAGTGCCAGTTTGGAATAACGGTAGAAGACGAAGCCGGTGGGGAATTGTGCGAAACACTTCTGGGGAGCTTGCAACAACAACCCTCGCAACTTGGCTAAGTTGGTTTGATGAACTGGGCGACATTCGCAAACGCCAAAAGCCTATGCTTACCTACGAGCACACATTCAATGACGGCAAAGGGATTGTGGAACTTGAATTGCTCTTCATAGCCCTAGACCGTCCCGAAGATGTACGAAAGATTAAATCACTAGAACTCACAGGCTGCTATATCAATGAGCTTTCCGAAGTTCCAAAAGCAGCACTTGCCCACATGAAAGGCCGCGTGAATCGTTACCCCTCTAAAGCATTCTGCAAAGAGCCTTATTGGTCTGGAATTATAGCCGATACCAACCCTCCCGAAGATGACCATTGGATTTACAAAGACTTTGAAGAAACAAAAACAGATAATCACGTGCTCTTTAAGCAACCACCGGGGCTTTTAAAGAACAAAGACGGTAAATGGGTACGAAATCCTGATGCAGACAATGCCAATCATCTACCCCATAACTACTACGAAAACCTAGCTAGTGGTCAATCTTTAGAGTTCATCAAAGTATTTTGCCTTGGCGAATATGGTGCAGTAGGCTTTGATAAGCGTGTTTACCCTGAATTTAACCCCGATTTACATGCAGTAGACAAGTTAGAAGCTGTTCAAGGCGAAGGGCTTATATTGGGCTGGGACTTTGGTTTAACTCCTGCTTGTGTGGTGCTACAACTTACCGCTCGTGGCCAATTATTGTGCCTTAAAGAATATGTAAGTGATGGCATGGGGATAAGAACCTTTGCCGAAAATGTGGTAATCCCCGGATTGCGTAAGGATTTCCCATATTGCCAAGTACATATGTCTGTGGCAGACCCAGCAGGAAATGCACGCGATCAGATTCACGAAGAGATGTCATGTATTGGTGAACTAAACACATTAGGCTTAAATACGCATGCTGCACGCACGAACGACCTTGACCCTAGGCTTGGGGCTGTCCGTTACTTCTTAAATCGCATGGTGGATGGAAAACCAGCCTTTTTGCTGGATAAAAAACAATGTCCTACCCTATTCAAAGGATTTGTTAAGAAATATGTATATGCGCGTATTGCGGTAGCAGGTGAAGAACGATTTAAGGATAAGCCAACAAAGAACATGGCCTCACATCCTATGGACGCACTCGGTTATGGCTGCTTAGAAATAGCCAGTGACCAAGTAGTTCAAGACAAGTTAGACAATAAAAAGTATGAAAACATGTGGAACCCAGGAATGAGGATATTTTAATGACCGAAGACCAAGCAACATTTTTTGATAGGATTTATCCAACGATTACGAGACGTTTACAGGATTTAGAAGATGATAGGAAAAATACTTACTTCCAGATTACAGACCTTAAGCATGAAATAAAACTCATGAAACTAACGGTTGAACAGTATAAGGCTAAGATACAAAAGATTGAACAGGCATTAATCAATCATGGACTTAAACGAGTATTAAAAGGGATATTTGAATAATGTATAAGAAATGCCCGTATTGTGGTAGGTTTTATAACCAGACGAAAGATGACAAAATGTGTAGAGAATGTAAGAGTCAATATGAGATTACATTCGAGAAACTCAAATCAAACAAGGCATTGCATGAGGTAATGCTTAGACTAGCTGATCGATAAGGAGATCATAAAATGGCTGCTCAATCACAAACTACGTTACTACTTAACTTTGCAGGCGAAAACAATGCCGTTATTCCACGCATAGGCCGTCTGTATTGCCCTAATAATACGCTTTCACAAATTGCTGCTGCTGGGTTTCTTGATAACTA
>JAGWGO010000063.1 GCA_028867395.1 Nitrososphaerota archaeon
ACCTGGTTCAATTCGGGCGCAAACGATTTGACTTGGGCTCTTGTAAAGTCCTCTCTGCTTCTCATCATATGCCTGATTTTTGGAACTATGCCGTTCGGGTCCATGTCAACTGGCATTATTGTAAAGTACTCAAAATACCTGTCAAGTTTTGATGGGACGTCCCAGATAGGCTTCATGGTACTCTGGATGTAATCGGTAAGCTCCTTTCTTGTGTCATCACGATATACTTTGAGCTTCTCAAGCGACTTGTTGATCTCAGAAGAGGTAACTTGCAACTGAATCTTTTGTCCATAGAGCATAAAAACAAATATTGGAACAATCCAGACAAGCCACATCAGCGGATTAGAATTATCATTAGTGTTGAGAAGCTTGTCTACATTTATCCCCAGAAAATCCAATATGAAAAAACCAGTACAATCTAAAATAAATCTTTGTAAGAAATTAAATTGTTTTTAACCCAAGAATACAAGAAACAATATGCTTCGCGGCAATATAGGTCCAAGGCTTGCAGACAAGGTAACTTGCAAGGTAGCATGGGACAACTACACCTTGAATTTTTATTCAGTTGACTCAAGTACTTACACATCAATACCCGCTGCAGTGGCTTACCCGAGAAACGAAAAAGACATAATCAAGATTCTCAAATTTGCATCGCAAAATAAAATTCCTGTGACTCCCAGAGGCGCTGGCACAGGTCTTGTTGGTTCAAGTCTTGGAAGAGGAATTATTTTGGACATGAGAAATTTCAACAATATCAAAGTTGGTCGCGGTTATGTGCAGGCAGGAAGCGGAGTCTTCAAGGGGGAACTTGACAAGGCACTAAAAAAGCACGGAAGGTTTCTTGGGCCAAATCCATCTATTGGTCCGTTTTGCACTGTTGGAGGAATGATTGGAACAAACGCAAGCGGGAGTCACTCGATAAAGTATGGCAGCACAGTTGACAATCTAATTAGTGTTCAAATAGTTACGGCAAGAGGAAATCTTGTCAGTCTTCCTCAGAAAAGATGTGTTGCAAGAAAAGTTTTACGAGTCATAAATTCAGAAACCAGGAAACACTTTCCCCAAGTCTCAAAAAATTCATGCGGATACAGAATTGACAAGGTTATCTCGTGGTCAGATGTGCAAAAAATTGTCGCAGGGTCTGAAGGCACGCTTGGCATAATCACATATGCCACACTCAAGACAAATCTAATTCCAAGAAAGATAGTATTGATGATAACATCATACAAGACACTAAAGGAAGCAGCATATGATGTTACAAAGATACTAACGCTTGGACCCTCTGCGGTAGAGATGATAGACTATCACATTTCCCAACGCATCAAGACCCGACTACCACTTGGAACAAAGTGTCTGCTGTTTGTAGAATTTGATGATAACATATCAAAGAAAATAAATTCCTGCAGGCGCATCATTTCTGGCAAGATACTTATCACAACCACAAAACCAGAAGATATTTTCAAGTGGTGGACGCATAGAAACACTGCTCTATCCCACACACTTCAGAGCATCTCAAAAGATGAGGTAATCTTCTCGTCAATGGAGGATGCCGCAGTTCCAGTAAAGAGGCTACCGCTCCTGCTTGACCTGATAGAGCACTTGACCTCAAGATATCCCATCAGAGTCATAACATACGGACATGCTGGCAACGGCAACCTGCACACAAGACCGATACTGAAACGAAAGGACAAGCGCCTCATGAGAAAGATTACGCTAGAATTTTTTTCCGGAGTGATAAGCATAGGTGGTACAATAACAGGAGAGCATGGAGACGGACTTGCAAGGTCAGAATTTGTCAAGATGCAGTATGGCAAGAAAACATATGCAGTGTTTAAAAAACTAAAGCGACTCTTTGATCCAGACAACATTCTCAACCCAGGCAAGATTGTGATTTGATCATAGAGCATCTAGTCTTGTGTACCGTACATCCTACTTTTTATGAAGCCGCGTTGCAGATACATGGACAGATTCCGGTGCATTTTGTCCAATTATGGACAGATTTGTGCGTAAACTTGTCCAGCTGGGGGGAGGTGGTCCTACAATGCAATTAGGAATTGCCACAAGTACAGGTGTGTGATACTCTAATCTAAAATCTACTCTGCATCATGATTCACATAGGGCCAAATATTGTAAAGATCGTATAACACTACTTTATCTTTGTTCCAAGCGGAACGTCTTCGTTAACTGTAAGCCAAAACGGTTTATCGTTAAGGTCTGCTGCCAAGAGCATTGCGTTTGATTCTATGCCGCCAATCTTTCTCGGTTCAAGGTTTGCAAGCACTATGACTTTTTTGTTTAGCAGCTCTTCTGGCTGGTAATATTCTGCGCCGCCAATTATTACCTGCCTTTTTTCCTCGCCAAGATCTATGACTCCCTTTACTATCTTTGTCTTGCCTGGAATCTTTTCAACCTCAACTATTTTTGCCACGCGAATATCGAGCTTGGCAAAATCATCATAAGTTACAGTCACAAAAAGCCTTTTTCTACCTCATTAAAATTGATTTCGCAAATACCAGAGATCGTAAGATACATGTGCAAACTGATTCTAGTCTAGCTAACAAATTAAATAGGAATACTAGATTCATTAACCCATGGCACAGATCCAAGCCTCAATTGAGATAAACGCGCCTCTTGACAAGGTATGGAATATCATAGTAGACCTTGATTCTGAACCAAGATTCTGGAAAGGAACCAAAGAGGTTCGCAACATATCAAAAGAAGGAAATGTCGTAAACCGAGAAGTCACTATCGCCTTCAAGGATTCAAAGTGCCTGCAGACTGTCACGATTTACCCAAAGGAGAAGATTCACGCCCGGTTTACAAAAGGAGTCATAGATGGAACAAAGATTGTCTCAGTGGCTCCACAGGGAGACAAGACAAGACTTGAAGCTGTCTGGGAGATTAAACTCTCTGGCATGATGGGCATGTTCACAGGAATGGTAAAAAAGCACATTCAGAGCGGCACCGAGCAGGCCCTGCAGAGCATCAAAGAAGAAGCCGAGAGATAGACCAGATGAGCATAGCAGTCGATGTCCTCAATTATTCACTAGTTGCAATCTTGGCTGCAATATCAGTAACATGGATACTCTTGATAAAGTCAATGTGGATAACTTTTCGCGACTCGCCTTTTCTTGACAGGTTTGCCCCAAGACCACACAACAATCCCAAAGTGTCTGTAATCTTGCCTGCAAGAAATGAGGAGGAGTTTATCGAGAGGTGCTTGAGGTCACTTGTAAATCAAGACTATGAAAATTATGAGATCATTGCAATAGATGACAGGTCAGATGACAGGACTGGTGAGATAATCAAAAAGATTGCGCAAGAGAACCCCAAAGTAAAGTATGTTCTTGCAGACCCCAAGCCTGAAAAATGGATGGGAAAGAACTGGGCTTGCGTAGAGGGATACAAGAAAGCAACAGGTGAGCTGTTATTGTTTACAGATGCAGACACTACTCATTCCAAAAATACCATATCCCTTTCAGTCTCACATTTACTAAGCGAGAACCTGGATGCCCTGACTGTCATACCCAAGATGCTTTGCCTTGACTGGTGGACAAAGATTACTCTGCCTGTCTTGTCCACGTTCTTGCACACAAGGTTCTCTGCAATCAGGGTGAACGACTCTTCAAAAAAGACAGGTTACTTCTTTGGTAGCTTCTTTATCATAAAACGGGAGACATACTCCAAGGTTGGCACTCATGAGGGAGTAAAAGGTGAGCTTGTCGAGGACGGGGCTTTGGGAAAGAAAGTGAAAGAGTTTGGATACAAGCTGAAGATGGTAAGGGGGGAGCACCTTGTCGAGGCAGTCTGGGCAAGAGACTTGGTAACACTCTGGCATGCACTAAAGCGCCTTATGACCCCGCTGTATATACAGTCAGGAAAGCTTGCCTCTGGCATATTTGTAGCAGTACTATTTTTGTTGTTCATGCCGTTTCCACTTCTAGTTTACTCTGCAGTCTTTGAGCCTGTGTCAGAATCATTTGAAATTTTATTTGTTGCATCGTTGATATCTTCAGGGCTTGTGTATCTTGCAAGTTTTATGGATGCAGTAAAAGGGCTTGGACTTTCTGCCAAGTATGCTTTGGGTACGCCGCTTGGCAGTGCAATAATTGTAGGCGGGTTTGCAAGCGGGATTAAGAACGCAAAGAGCAGCAAGGCGGTAACATGGCGTGGTAGGACCTATTCCATGGCAGACACCCCTCAAGACGCCATCAGTTTGTAGATGATAAAATAATGGATTGCAAAAAATTTGTTTCCATCTTTGGCATTAGAAAGAAGTTTAGATAGCGTCAGGGTTTGTTAGGTTATCTTGGTTCAGCTAGACGCAAAATCAACTAGGATTGGATATGCATCTGCCATACTTTGCGCAGTGCTAGTGGGTTCCATATCAACTGCCTCAAAACCCGTGCTTGCAAACACCAACCCGTTGATGTACGGTGCACTTGTGTACTTGCTTGCAGCGCTCTCTTCTGTTCCCTTATCATACAAAGTAAAAGGCCTGCAGGTAAGACCCCGGGACTGGCCGCTTGTACTTGCAATAACTGCATCAGGCTCGATACTTGCACCAAGTCTTTTTTTCACGGGGCTTGTGGATACAACTGCCTCAGACACAGCACTCTTGTCAAACTCTGAGACAATATTTACGGTTCTTTTTGCACTTGTCTTCTTCAAGGAAAAACTCAGACCGAGAGGATATCTTGCAGTCATGCTTGTACTTACTGGCGTCTTTATAGTTACGACAAATCTCCAGTTCTCAAATATTCTCCTTGACCTAAAAAAGCAGGGTAACATCTTGATAATAATCTCAATGGCCCTCTGGGCTCTTGACAACAACCTAAGCAAGATTGCAGCCCATCGCATCGATGTATCAAGGCTTGTCCAGTTCAAAGGCCTCATAGGAGGCACGGTGCTCCTTGCTTTTGCTCTTGCAATCAGGATACCGATTGGAATTACGCCCCTCGAGATCCCAAACTTGCTCCTTGTCGGCCTTGTAGGCTTTGGCATTGCACTTTACTTGTTCTTGCACAGCCTTAGAAGGATAGGGACTGTAAAGACCATGCTTATCTACTCTACTGGCACAGTGTTTGGCCTGCTCTTTGCGTCAACATTTCTGCACGAAAAGATAGGTGGGTATCAGGTTCTTGCCATTGCTCTCATGCTAACTGGAATATACCTTGTTACAAAAGAGGGCAAGGTGCTCAAGGTCCAAACTTGATAATTAAAAATAAAATTTGCCAAGTGATAACAAACAGTGCCGGCGGATTCATGCGCAAGGTTAATCTACATTCTGCCTTTGGCATAACTATGAATACCTTCAACCTTGGGGACATGGTTCGAATAGCAGAATCTGAAAGAGATTTTGGCAAGGTCTACATTATAAAAGAGATAAAAAAGGTAAGGAGGGGCGGAAGACTGTACCTCTTAAAATCACTTGACGATGATGTCTTGCGCCTATACTATGAGGACAAAAAATCACTTCTTGAGAAAATCGCATAATTTCCTTTTTTGATTTTGTGCTCTGCGAAACAAAATATTATATGAGTACCAACTATAACATTCATCCTTGGACAAGACCACCGTTATTTTAGGCGGAGTATATTGCGCCGTAATACTAGTATTGATCTCGGTTTTTGTAATTTCGCCAAGCAAACTTGACTTGTCACCCCACATTGCTCAGAACAATCCCTTTGATCAATCAATCATGAAGAGTTCACAGCTCAGCTTGGCAGATCTCTTTGCGGCCTCTGATCAAGGAGTGGTCCAGATTATAGTTAGCAAGTCAAATGATAGTTTGGAAGACAAAGACATTGGCTCTGGAATTGTCTATGACACTACCGGTCACATAATAACAAACAACCATGTTGTTGAAAACAGCACCAAGATCCAAATTGTTTTCCACGACGGGCAGTCGCTGCCAGCCAAAGTGGTAGGTACAGATCCTTATGCTGACCTTGCAGTAGTCAAGGTGAACCCAAGTTCTTACGCGTTGCATCCCTTGACACTTGGAGACTCGAGCAATCTCAGAATCGGAGACCAGGTGGCAGCAATTGGCAATCCCTTTGGGTTGACAGGTACCATTACGTCAGGCATTGTCAGTCAGCTGGGCAGACTGCTTGACCCTCCAAACAGTTCCTTTTCCATACCAAACGTAATCCAGACTGATGCGCCGATAAATCCAGGCAATTCTGGAGGCCCGCTGCTTGACATGTATGGAAAAGTTGTTGGGATAAACACTGCAATCCAATCGGAGACGGGGGAATTTTCTGGCGTGGGTTTTGCGATTCCGTCAAACACCATGAAGAGAATTGTGCCGTCGCTCATAGAGAATGGACACTATGATCACCCGTGGCTTGGCATAACCGGAATAAGCGTAGACTCGGATCTATCGGATATCTTGAAGCTGCCAGTATCGTCTGGCTTTATGATATATACTGTAGTGCCAAACAGTTCGGCCGCGCAGGCAGGACTCCAAGGATACAAGGAAACCAAAGCCATCAACGGGACCCAGTACAAGATAGGCGGGGACATCATCATAGCGGCAGACTCTCACCCAATCAACAGGATAAACGACCTGCTCAACTATTTGCAGGATCAAAAATCAGTAGGTGACAAGATGGTTCTTACAATAATTCGCGACGGCAAGACCATGCAGGTTACACTCACACTCCAGCAAAGACCAAACCAATTTTAATACAAGCATAAATACAACTCCCTAAGCTACAAGACTAGTTGAGCAAGATAATTCTAAATTCTGAATTATTGAACAAGGTGTTTGACGGAAAAGAGATAACACATGAAAACGCGTATCAGGTTTACCAAGAAGCAGAAAAAAATCCTCATGAACTTTACAAGGCAGCTCAAATTTTAAGAAACAAGAACAAGGCAAAGACAGTCACTTATTCAAGAAAAGTATTTTTCAATTTGATAAACCTGTGCCGGGACACTTGCTCCTACTGCACATACAAGGCAGAGCCAGGCGAGTCCAAAGTTTCCATGATGTCAAGACAAGACATTGCAAACCTCGTGCGGGTGGGAAAAAGATACAGGTGCACCGAGGCGCTCTTTGTCACAGGCGAGAGGCCAGAGCAGAGATATGCCGAGGCAAGAGAGTGGCTTGTAAAAAATGGTTTTTCAACCACTGCTGAATATCTTGTGCACGCATCAGAGACTGCACTGGAAGGCGGACTTTTTCCCCACACCAATGCTGGAAACTTGACAAAACCCGAGATGGTCGAGCTGAGAAAGACCAACGCAAGCATGGGTGTGATGCTTGAGAACTCAAGTGAGAGATTGTCTGGGAAGGGGATGCCCCATGAGCTTGCACCAAGCAAGAACCCAAGGGCAAGAACTCGCGTGCTTGAAAATGCAGGAGAGTTGTCAATACCAATGACAACAGGTCTTTTGATTGGAATAGGCGAGAGTCCCTTTGAGATAATAGACTCTATTTTTGCAATCAAATCAATTCATGAAAAGTATGGCAACATACAAGAAGTGATACTGCAAAACTTTCAGCCAAAGCCTGACACGGCAATGCGAGACATACCTCGACCAGAAGAAAGATATTTCAAGAACCTGGTTGCCTTGGCAAGACTCTTGATGCCGGAAATGAACATACAGATCCCA
>JAGWGO010000064.1 GCA_028867395.1 Nitrososphaerota archaeon
ACCAAGTTTAGCGGTGGCACTGGTGTACTGCCAGAAGGCCTACTCAAGCCATCAGAGGTCTACAGGGTAGGAATAATCATGCTTGTGCTAGGCGCACTGATAGGCGCATACTTTGTCTACGAGAGAGGAATCATTATTGCAATAATTTTGGGATTTGCAATAATCTCAATCTACTTTTATTCTACAAGAATAGTAGACTCGGGCCTAGGCGAGGTCTTTGTCGCAATCAAGGGAGCAATGATAGTTCTTGGGACATATTTTGTCCAGACATCCCATATCACTGCAGAGCCAGTACTTGGAGGCATAGTATCAGGGGTTTTATCATCGACAGTCCTTTTCGTAAACTCTTTTCCTGACTATGATGCAGACAAGTCGCACGGCAGAAAGACACTTGTCATACTTCTTGGAAGGCCAAAGGCAGCAGCAAGTACGTGGATCTTTCCTGCAATGGCACATGGAATTATCATAATTTCTGTTGCGTTGCATCTCTTTCCACTAATTTCACTCATCACTCTTGCTACAATACCAATCTCGATAAAATCATGCAAGGCACTGAAGCTAAAGTTTGACAAGGTAGAAGAGTTTGTGCCAATAATGAAAGATTTTGTGTCCTACAGCAGGATAACAGGAGCTCTTCTTGTCGTGAGCTTTGTCATTGATTATTTTCTTAAAACGACCCAGTAGAATTAAATCGTCCATATCCAAAATCATGCCATGCTACAAGGTTATGCAACTCCAGAAGGTACGGCACAATTTGCAAAAAACCATCCAGGGGTTGCAAAGAACCATTTCAAACAGTTTGGCGGATTGATGCTTTCATCCATAGGCATAGGCACGTACCTTGGAAACCCTGATGACGCCACAGATGTGCTAGTCAAGGATGCGGTTGTAAAATCAGTCACGCTTGGCACAAACGTCATAGATACGGCAATAAATTACAGGTCACAAAAGGCAGAGAGATCAGTTGGTAAGGCAATTGCCCAACTAATCGAGAAAGAAAAATCAGAAAGGAACCAGTTGTTTGTCAGTACAAAGAACGGATACATAACAAATGACGGAGATATCAATGAAGACTTTTGGCAGAACATACAAACCACGCTTGTAAAGCCAGGCATAATCAAGTCAGGAGACATATCATCAGGATATCACTGCATGACGATACCATATTTGCAGAACCAGCTTGAAAAGAGTCTTGCCAATTTGGGTCTTGAATGCATAGACCTGATGTACCTTCACAATGCAGCAGAAGGCCAGCTTCAGGACATAACAAAAGAAGATTTCATGAAAAGGCTTGGCGAGGTATTCGATTTTTACGAAAAGCAGAGAACAGCAGGAAAGATAAGATATTACGGCATGGCAACGTGGGAGTGTTTCAGAGTTCCACCAGAAAATCCACAGTATCTCTCAATTTTTGATGTAGCCAAGTTGGCCACAACTGTTGGAGGCCCACAGAACGGATTCAAGTTCATCCAGTTGCCATACAACATGTATTACGATCAAGCCCTTACCGGAAAGAATCATGTGCAAGACGGCACAGTGTTTACTATTTTGGAAGCCGCTGCAAAACTTGGAATCGGAGTCTTCACAAGTGTACCGCTAATGCAGGCAAAACTCCTAGGCCCGGATGTATTGCCAGAGTTTGGACAGATGACACGAGCATCTCATCGAGCAATCCAGTTTGTCCGGTCGACACCAGGAGTTATTGCACCGCTTGTAGGACAAAAGTCTCCTTCCCATGTTGACGAGAATCTAGAGATTGCAAAGACGCCAGTCATGAACGAGTCAGAATTTTCTGATCTCGTCCGCAAGCTGTCTTCATGACTTGAGATTAACTCAAGTTTTAAATACAAATACCAGACGAATCAAGGCATGACGGTAGTAGACCCAGTCTGCGGAATAGAGCTTGATGAGAAACTTGCACTAGAGCATGAGTATAAGGGAAAAAAATACTACTTTTGCTGCCACGGCTGCAAGCGAATCTTTGTAAGAAAGCCAAACAAGTGGAAGAAAAACTAGATGGGAAAGCTGCCGCACATTCTGCAAAAGTGCGAGCCGACATCAACAGAATAATTGCAATTTGGGCACTTGTTTTCTAAAGTGTGTAGCGCTGCGGGAAAATCAAAGTATCTTCTATATATCTCATAGTAATGCAGCGCCTCCTTTGACTGGAGCGCAACCTGTTCCTTCTCATGATATATCTTTGACTTTTCGGCATAGACATAGTCTTGGATCATGTTTTCAAAGAAACTTGTCAATCCAGATGTGCCAGAACCATCTTGCATTGCGGCCTTTTCGCCCCATACTATACTCTGTGGCAACAAGCCGTCAAACGCTTTTCTTAGGATCCACTTGCCGTATTTTTGTCCATCCTGTTCTCGAACCTTGAGATCAGCAGGTATGGACTTGGCACACTTGACAACTTTATCATCAAGAAAAGGCGCGTACAACTCGATTCCAATGGAACTGGACATTGCACGCGACGGAAAGTGCATCACCTTCCAGATTCGCTCAAGGTCTTTTTGTAATTCAGGGGCAGACATGCGTTTGAAAAAATTATACCCTGCAAATAGCTCATCCGCTCCATCCCCTGTCATTATAGACTGAAAGCCATCCTTCTTTGCGTTCTTCATGGTAAGGTACACCACAATGTTGTTTCTTACCTCGATTGGATTGAATACCTTTAAGATCTTTATAGTATGATCCACTGCATCCAAGAGATCGTTGATTGATGCAGAAAGAATATGCAATTTCAAGTGATTCTTATTTGCAACAAGTTGTGCATTTACAAGATCCGTTGATGCAAAGTCCTTTGCAATCATGGTATACGCAGTGACGTCTTTTCCCACATATGATGCAAGAATGGAAGAGTCAAGACCGCCTGAAAGCGAGATGGTTTGAGTCTTGCATCTTGAGACAACGTCTGAGAGAATCGCCTTAATCTCTGAGCAAATTTCTTGCAACGGATAGATTCCTGTCGTCTCTCAATTAAGTCATAATGGCTATAAAGATTAGCTTTAAATATTTTACAAAGGCAAAGTTCCGCATATGCTTTTACCTGCAGAGATTGAAACAAAAACACTCATCCCAGCATTAAGGGCAATCCTGGCCAAAAAGCTAATCGAGGATCACAAGATCCGCGAAGAAGAAGTCTCAAAGATGCTTGGCGTGACACAGGCTGCAATAAGCAACTACGTAAGAGGAACAAGGGGAGATCCAGAACTTATCAACAAGCTTCTTGCAGTAAAAGAAGTCTCTGAAATGATAAACGATATTTGCGGCAACTTGGCATCAAACATGGCATACACGCCATCGAGTTTATCAAAGTTCATTGGCCTCTGCAACTACATAAAATCAAGCCTTCTAATCTGTGATATTCATCACAAGCTAGAGTCAAACATCGATGAGGCAATATGCAAAGAGTGCGAGAACATGCTGCTCAAAGGTCCTGGCAGCGCTTTCTAATTTGTCTTCGTTATAGTAATCTCAATGATTGATATCAGCGGGCCGTTTGTTCCCTGACTCTCGCTGTCTACAACGATGTCAAGTATCTTCGAGTTGCCCTTCATCATGTTTTCTGTGACAACGTTTGCTACTGCCACTGCGACAGGAATGGAATCGCCCCGTGCCCTAAGGGTAACAGTCTTGTGTATTACCAGATCAGTCAAGATATCAAGCGCACATTCCATGACTGGCTGCTGATCTATTGCGATCAATTTTCCTGCTCTTGAGTGTTTACCAATATCTCTTAGCTGTACGTTTTCTTCAATTCCACTCAACAAACTCTATCACACCAAATTTAACATTCTATTAAAGTCTTATCGATGAATCATCCATCAATCGAAAAGATCAATCGGTATATTCTGAAAGTCTCCATTTGGTAAAACACGCCTTATTGTAATTGGTATGACACGCTTTTCAAGTTCTGTATACGCTAGATCAAGCGATGTTGCGACCTCTTTTGGGACTGGTATAAACGGTGGAGCTCCAAGTGACAACTGTAGTGCACGTGCGCCAAGAATTCTTGCCTTTTCAAAACGAGTAAGGGTTGGAGGACCTATCATTATCTTGCCTTTTCCAGTGGTCTCATATTCCACAGGAGTGTGAACTGGGTCTACCTCGATTATCTCTCTTGCAGCAATAATTTTTTGTATTCTTTCTTGCTCTGCAATCTCTTCTGGAGAGAGTTCTTTCTTTCCTCGCTTTGCAGCTGGCTTTTCCTCTTCTTCGGCTGTTACCTCTACAGCCTCTGTCTCTGGCGCCAAGATGGTTTCTGCAACTGGTTCTTCCTCTGTCGGAACCTCTTCGGTATCTACACTAACTTCCTCAGGTTCATCAGACATCGCAAAATTGGATAAACAAACGTTATATATTTCATCATACTCTCTCTCAAAAATGAGTGCCGGGTCCGTATCGAAAATTGATCTGGTTCTCTCATTGAAGGGCAAGTCACAATCAGGACTGGAACTCAAACGCCATCTTGCACCAAAGACAACAGGTGTTATAGTCAGGGCACTGCCGCTTGAGGGTAATGCGCACATGATGGGCAGCTCAATTGCGTTTATGGACACTGCTCTTAATACCGGAGGCGAGAAACTCAGGACCCGGTTCAAAAAGGGCGATGTCGGTTTTCTGGCATCAAATGGTTCTATCTGGTTCTTCTTGGCAGACACATCTCAGACAAAGCCAATGACTCTTGTCGGCAAGATAACGTCAAACATTGAAGCACTAAGCCAAGTAAAACCAGGAGATATCTTTTCTTTAGCTCAAGCAGGCACGTAGATGCGGTGTCCGCTATATCCACCAATTCTTTTTACCGCTCCCTGTTTTAGCAAGTTCAACAAGAATGTGTTTGCGGCAGATACTTTGACATTTGCCTGTCTTGACAATTCCTGAGCTGTAAAGACTTTGGAGCTTTTGATAAAGTTCATCGCCTGTCCTTCATCCACTATTACAGAGATAGTGTTTCTTGATTTCTGTTCTTTCTTGTCTTTCTTTTGGCCGCCTTCCTTCTTTGCAGCCTCGGCTGTTTGAGATTTTTCTGCTTGTGCAGGCGATTTTTTCTTTGCTCCACCCATGATGAAACTTTCAACTTCCCATTTATAAACGAACAAGATCTCGGCCCCCCAGTCAGGACCAAAGACTTGGAAATCAATGTGGTTTGATATGAGGATTACAATAGAAGAATTTACGTGAACAATCTTGCAAACCTGATAAATACCAATTCTACAAAGATCTCCCCAATGTCACTCTACTTAGTAGGTGAAGAGACAGCAAGCAGAATAGCAGAGGATTTTGTGCAACAGCATCATTCCATAATCAAGAGGGAAAAGCCGGTGCTAAAAGATGGTGTCTGGCAGGTGACAGTATTTGTCTCATCGCCCAGTAAGACATTTCAAGTCAGGATAAATGCTAAAACGGGACATATCATAGGGTTTTGACTGGTCTACACGCAAATTTACGCCACGTGAATGGTTCTCAAGTAAACAATTGCAGTATTTCACAAATTCTAAATACCAGAAAATTTTGGCAGAGGTATGGAATTGGGGGTAATAGAGGAAAAGAATCTAAATGACATCATAACTTATGCGCTTGATTATCCCAAGATGGTACTAGCAGAGGCCAAGTCCTTGTCTATAACTTCAAATCTTGAAGACTTTGCATATGGAATCTATATCGGATACATCTGCGGTGTTTTCTTTGACGGATTTTTGCAGAGAAATAAGAGATATCTTGACATCGAGGAATCTTCAGAGTTTCACGATATCATTTTGAGAAGAACGCCAGAGATACGGCTCAAGATAAGGGCTCACTTGCACCTAAAATAACTCAACCTTGTTTGTTTACAATTTTGTAGTATAACCAGGATGGAATACGTTATGATTTGTTGGAGATAAAAAAAAGGAGAGAGTTGGCTTAGTTTACAGGATAGAACCTAAGCTGAAGAACCTTTACGCCATTGTTGTCATATGACCATAGGTAGTTTTGGAATGTTGGATCAAAGATGTTTACGCAGGTAGTCTGACCTGTTGTCTGGTTCACATAACACAACTGTGTGAGTTGATCTGTAACGTTTGTGAATGATTGCTTACCATGGGTTCTCATGGTTATTACCTGGTTTAGAGAACAGATCTGCTCTCCAGTCGTTGGGTCTGTGGCACATGTGGTAAGTTTTGATGATCCTCCAGGTGTACCTACAGCTCTCGCCCATACGGTATACTGCTCTGAACCTGTACTGGTAGTTGGTGGAGGTAGTTGAAAGTTTGCAGTTCCATCAAGACAATTGTTGTCCAAGACGTAAAAGTCTGTACCTTGCGTCAGGTCGATGTTACAATGTCCTTTTAATGGAACAAATATCACATTTCCACCGCTTTTGTCAGTTGTCGGGAAATTAGCTGTGTTGCTTACACCGTTGATGTTGAGGTTGTAATGAGGTCCGCTAGGAGCACCGTTTCCAGTTGCAAATGATGCTTGCGTGCCTGCAAGCGGGGTCAAGACCAGCATCATCAATGCCAATCCAGCTCCGAACATTGCAAGAGGATGCTTTGTTCTAGTCATAGTTTTTGTAATCATTATTGTCGAGAGAAATTTTATTTTATATAACAATCGCGTAGAATTTCTACTTTACAGGCGGAAATGACTTGTTACGGATAGATAGTTGCACGTAACAAGAAATCACACTTGCAAGTATATTTCGATCAAAATTCGAGTGTATCTTTCCCGTGTTGTTTGTCTTTCAGGCATGGTCTTTAAATTTTTGTTAGGTTTATGGCATTAGATGAGGACAATGTTTGAAAAATTGCTCAACCTTTTATCCTACAGATGTAAAAGTCGTTTCAGATGAAGTTCTCGCTGGTTGCTGATACCTTAGGATACATGGAGAGTACCACCAAGAGGCTAGAGTTGACACAGCATCTAGTCGATTTATTCAAGATTACGCCGCCAGAAATAATTCCAAAGGTTGTCTACTTGTTGCAGGGCAAACTAAGACCTGACCACGAGGGAATAGAAGTAGGAGTTGCAGAAAAGATTGCAGTAAGGGCACTTTCAAAATCTACAGGAATACCGGTAACAAAGATTGAGCACGAGTACAAAAAGGCAGGAGATTTTGGTCAGGCAACGGCAACTGTTTTGGAGCAGAAAACTCAGACGACTTTTCTCAAAGAAGACATTACAGTAGAAAGAGTTTACGAAACATTGTTCAAGATAGCAGAGATCAAGGGAAATAGATCACAAGACATGAAGATGAAATACATCTCAAGTCTCCTAAATGATTCAAGCCCTACTGAGGGGCGGTTCATCGCAAAGATAATCACTGCAAATCTGCGTCTTGGGATTGCAGACTATACAATCCTTGATGCCCTCTCAATTGCATTTACCGGCTCAAAAGAGAACAGGCCACTCTTAGAGCATGCGTACAATGTCTGCAGCGACCTGGGCAAGGTCGCAGAGTCTGTTGCAAAAGATGGAATGGAATCACTCAAACATTTTCAAGTTACTGTATTTTCTCCCATTCGCCCGATGCTTGCCGAGAGAGTAAAGAGTCCACAAGAGGCCCGCGAGAAGATGG
>JAGWGO010000065.1 GCA_028867395.1 Nitrososphaerota archaeon
AGCAATTGCAATCATATCGATAATTGCAATCTCTACAAAAACAGGCCTTCGATTCACACCTAGAGTGTAGAATCTTCACCATTTTCTAGCACTATTCATCTGTTCTAGTGATACGAAGCATAGCCGTCTTGAGATTTGGTCAGTCGCTCGATAATTGAGGGAATCATGGATGCCAAAAGTAGAGTTGCGGATATAAGAAAGATCATGTGAATGGCATTGACAAAACTCACCCCATTTGAAAATTCTACACTTTTACCTACAAAGACTGTTTCAAGGTCTGTAATTGGAACATATTTTGTAATGATGAGAAATGATATGCCAAGACTTGCGGTATTCCCTAAAGTTACAAGTGTTGTTGTCATTCCGGAAGCAATTCCCCTTCGTTGAGCTGGCACAGAGTTCATGACTGTTGTTCTGTTAGGGGCTGCAAACATTCCCATACCAGCACCTATCAATACCAACGGTGCTAACAACTCGACAAAACTTTCATGTTGTTGTAGCGTTGTAAGAATTAGAAAACCTGTGGCCGAGGTCAAAAGTCCACCAATAATGAAAATTTTCGAACCATGCTTGTCAGAAAGCCAGCCACTTATTGGCCCGAATGTTGCCATAGTAAAGGAGATTGGAATCAGATACAATCCTGTTTCTAGCGGACTCAGCTTCATAGTGGGTCCCTGCAAATACAAGGACATTACCAAGATTAGCGCTCCCCTTGCAACAGCATTGAAAAAGACGCTAAAATTTCCCATGTTAAAGACACGTATTCTAAACAGTTTGACGTCAAACATTGGATCATTTATTTTTGATTCAACATAGACAAACAAGACCAACAAACCTAGGCCTCCAAAAATCAACAAAAATTCTTGTGTCGATGAAAATATCTGCAGCGAACCCAAGGTCAAACCAAGAAAGAGGGATACAAGTCCCGATGCAAGGATGCAGTTACCAATCCAGTCTACTCTGCCTCCTGTTTTTGCTCCAAGTTCTTTTAGCTTCGTGTACGACCAGACTGCACCAAATGTACCAATCGGTACATTCACCCAAAAAATTGACCTCCAACCAAGTGTATCAGTTAGCAAACCTCCTAGAACAAGTCCAGCTACCGAACCTACTACTATGGAAACTTGGTTCAATCCAAGTGCCTTGCCTCGTTCTTTTGCATCAAAAGCGTCAGTGAGTATTGCCGCACTGTTTGAGAACAGAAATGCCGCGCCAAGTGCCTGAATTGACCTAAACAGGATCAACTCTTGACCAGAACTTGAGAAACCACAAAGGGCAGAACCTACAGTAAACACTATCAGTCCTAGATTGTATAGTTTGACACGACCAAACATGTCGGCCAACCTCCCAAAGCTTAGGAGTACAATGGTAGTAACAAGTCCAAAACACAAAACAATCCACATGGTTTCAAGTACAGATGTGTGAAGATCCGAGGAGATCTTTGGAAGAGCAATTATCACTATGTTTGTATCAAGTGAAGCCATCAGGATTGTTAGTGTGGTGTTTGTTAAAGCAATCCATTTGTAATCCATCTTTATCCCAAGTGTTATTTTTTATAAAACTGAATTATAATTTGAACGAAATGATAATTCCCACTAACAATTAATAGATATGAAAAAATAAGAAAGTGGTTCTAGGATTATTCCTGGAAACCGCTTGGAGTTGTTGTACTAGGTGTAGTACTTCCAGGTGTTGTGGATTTGGACCAGCTTCCTGCATGCATACCAAAGTGACCATGCATTCGAATTCCTGGACCGCCCATGCCGCCAAAGGCTCCCATGGTTAATGGATGTCCTTGCGATGTCTTTAGTACAGAACCGTTTCCTGCATCTACTATTACAGAGTAGACGCTTGTTCCGTTAGTTACCTTGAAGGCATAAACCGCATATCCTTGCTGTATCACAAGACCACCACCTAATACTTTGCCGTTTGGTATTCCACCAGCAGCTGTTGTTGCAGCGGTGGTAAAGGGAACTTTCACGCTAGATAAAATCATCTGCGGAACATTCACTGAACCTTGTATGTGAGTCTGTCCTGTGCCTGAACCAGAACCTGGTGCAGTTTGTGCATATGCCAACGAGCCTCCTACTGTAGCAATAATTGCTACACCAAGAATCATGGCAAGCAGTTTCTGATTTGTCTTCAATGCTTGTATGTTCATTCTACAGTAGAATAGGTGCGCAATTTATAATGGATTGCGCCACCTTGTTAAGGAACAAAGTTAACGATTGTCTTCTTTGTTGATGAGATGATTAATTAAAATGAAAATGAGATTAAAGGCACCTTCTCACGGTAATTCTATTATTAAAAAATATTATCTAGCATGTAAATGAAAAAAGTGATAAAATTCTAGTCTTTTCCCAGTTCGTCATCTATCTTGTCTCGTGTATCTCTGTATTTCTTATACCTAACATTCCATTTTGCAAAAAATCTGTATTCTTTGAGTGCTACGTAGAGTAATACAGCTGCAAATATTATGCAAATGAAGATGAATGCCTGTATTCCAATGAATATGGGCGCATCTTGACGCATAAAGTGTGGTGGAGGATGGAATGGGACCTCTCTAATAACGGAGCTTCCGTTCTTTTCAACTATATACAACTGAGTACCGTTGGTCGGCCCATAATTGCCAGGCATCATATTGCCAAATTGTTCATGGTTTGTTTCAAGATGAAACACACTATATCGAGGATGACCAATCAGTATGCCTCCCATTACAAGTGCTACCGGAGCGAAGATTAACGCAGACGCAATAAAGATAAGAAAAATTCTCCTTGAGCTATTAGTATGAGATAGAAGATCATCTATCATTTTGAACATGTTTTCAGGAGACTCTTTGCTTTCATCGTCTTTACCTTGCTCTTTTCTGTCTTTATTTTCCTCAGGATCAACCATTTAGATGAATAACCTCCTCGTGTATGAATAAAACATTTCGCTAACTTTGTTCCCGGTCACTTTTTTCACTCCTTGGAAAGATTTCTTCATAAGGCTCCAGAATCATGCGACAAAATTGCCTTCCTTTCTCTGTAATTGAATATTTTATCACTTTTTTGTTTCCCCATGGAATTTCTGTCCTTTTTATGAACTCTTTACGTTCTAGACTCTCAAGCATATCTCTATGTTTCATCAAATTCAAGCCACAGTAACTAAGTAGATTTGTTTGATTAAGCTCACCAAATTCAGTAAGTTTCAAAAGTATATCCTTTCTTATGTAGACTCGATCACGATATTCATGTGACAAGGATATCGTCTTTGTTGGAATCAAAATTCTGTATTAAGCTTTTACATGAATTTTAAGGATGATTTTCATGCCAACTAGAGTAACAATGTTCATGAACAAAGTTTGACAATTATTTAATTCATCTCTCACCAAATTGAGGAGTGGGCATGATTTTGAGTTCTACTGAGGAGAACATGAGAGTTTTTCACAACCCCTTCGATCTTATTGCCTACTCTTCGGCAGGCTATGCTCACAATGACTTCTATACTGAAAACCCATGCAAATACTATAGGAATTCACTGTCATTACCCTGTTCTTACAAGAGTTATTTTTTTACAATCTTGATAATATTTTTGCAAAGTCATTTTAATTATACTGGTGAACAACTTGGGTGTGAACGCATTGAATAGGGATAAATCAGGTATTGGACACAATTCTGTCAAGATGGTTACTGAATCAGTAAAGACAGATAATGTTGACTCTAATTCAATAGCGTTGGCAGTAACTAACTTGTCAAAGATTTATGATTCTGCCGCAGGCAGAGTCGTGGCATTAGATAAAGTTAGTTTCTCTGTAAAAAAAGGCGAATTTGTCTCTATCGTGGGTCCTTCTGGCAGTGGCAAGTCTACGCTTCTAAACATGATTGGTGCACTTGACAGGCCTACATCAGGCCGCGTCTATATTGATGGCATAGACATCTTTTCTCTAAGAGATTCCGAGATAGCTACTATGAGAAATAATCACATTGGATTTATCTTCCAGTCGTTCAATCTCATTAACAGAACATCTGTACTCAAAAACGTAAAGCTGCCAGGAACTATATCTGGCATGTCGCCATCTCAAGCCAGTGAACGCGCAATGAAAATTTTGGAGGCTCTGGGTATTGCAGATAAGGCAACGCAAAAACCCGTTAACCTAAGTGGGGGTCAGCAGCAAAGAGTGGCGATTGCACGCTCTCTTGTAAATAATCCTACCATAGTTTTGGCAGATGAACCCACTGGGAACCTTGACACCAAAACTGGCGAAGATGTTTTCGATATGCTAAAAACACTTTCACGCAAATTCAAGCGCACTATTATAATGGTCACACATAATCCAGAGCTTGCAGAGTCTACAGATAGATCTATACTGATACGAGATGGGGGGATTGACAAGGATGTTATCAACTGATAGTTTCAGAAAAAGCATGGTCACTAAGATTCTCTCTTTTGCCATAATTGGAATGATGTTCGCATCGTCATTTAGTGTACCATCATTTGCACAAGTAATGCAAGAAAATGATTGCTCTGCTCCCCTTACTACTACCATTGATGCTAATTATCAAGGACCTGTAGCAATAGATGCATATTGGGTTGATCAAGGGACAACCGATGCTGCGGCAAGTAATGCCATTCCAATCAAAAAGGAAGTTGGACCAGGAGAAGGAGCTGCAGTATTTGCAGTCGTGATAAATAACAAGGGCGATAATCCGTTAAACTCTGTTGTGGCTTACCTGAACCTTCCATCGGGATTTGTCCCAACTGGTGAAAGCAAGATACCTCAACTTCTTGAACAGTACAATCCTGCATCAAAGGTAGCAAATAATTATGCTCTTGCAAGCTATTATGGTCAGATCCCAGCTGGAGGTACTGTTACTCTATTCTTTAATGTCGACATATTGCCAACTGCAAAGGTCGGTACAGCAAGTACTACAATGGTGATGAATTACAAAATTGGTATAGGGGCAGCAGGTCTTAATGTACAAAGCTGCACCTCTGCTCAGCTTGAAGTTCCATTTGTTCTTCCAGGTAAAGTTGTGATGGACGTATCAACAGATACTCCGAACATACTTCCGGCACGTGCAGATCCTGTTACCATAACTATTTTCAACAAGGGGTCGGCTAACGCAACAGGTGTAGTTGCCACCATAACAAACCTTGGCCAAAAAGGAAATACAGGTTCTGGCTCATCTGGCACTCTAACATTGTCATCAACAACCACCAATATAGTCAATCTGGGTGCTAACCAATTCAATTTGGGCAATATTCCTGCTGATGGTTCCGCAAAGATTCAAACTACTGTCTTTCCTGCCACTTCCGCAGCAGGACAAACGCAGGATGTGTCCATAATGCTAAATTATGAAAATGCGTGGGGAAAACAAATCAGCACTACGTTGGATACTGGCGTAGTTGTTGCCCCGATTCCACCAGAATCACTAAGTCTGACTTACCTTGGGAATGGAACCTCTCCAATAGTTACTTCAAATGTTCTTTCACCATTGAATTTCACGGTTACAAACAACAGTACTGTTAATACATCTAATATAGTAGTGTCACTTGTTCCCCAGTCTACTTCTGTATCAGTTGTTGGTCCATCAACTTGGACCATACCTGCACTAGAACCTGGGCAACAACAATCTCTTTCAACTCAAGTTTTTGCCGCAAATTCTTTGATTGATACCCCAACTGCTTTTACACTTACAGCAAATTATGTGGCCAATGGGCAGACAGAGACTAACTCCCTAACACTGGGTGCGTTTGTGGTCGGTGACATAAAACTCCAAATTTATGGTTTATCGGTAAGTTATGTCGGAAATTCGCCGCAAATTGCAGGAAGCCTGTTAAACCAAGGAAGTACGACAGGACTCTATGGTACCATACAGCTTGCCCCTTCTCAATTGTTGACCGCTATAAGGCAGGCAAGGATGGCGGATTCTAATGGTTCTAACTATACTTCATTCCAATCTGCTAGTGCCCAGTCCACATCAGGCCAAGGAGGAGGATCTGCTGGTGGGCAGGGTGGAGGATTCGGAGCAGGACAAGGCCAAGGTGGAGGATTTGGAGGAGGCCAAGGAAGAGGATCTGGTGGAGGATTTGGAGGAGGACAAGGAAGAGGAGGTGGCGGCGCAATGGCTTCTTCGCAACAATTCTTGGGAGATCTTACTGCAGATTCCCCTATACCATTTAGCATTCCAATTAATGGTTTGAACTTGCTTCAACCAGGAGTATATCCGGTTTCGTTCAAAGTAATATATTCCGATGATCTCAAAAACACTCATACAGAAATTCTTACTCAGAATATAGCAGTGGCAAGGGCTCAACCTACTCATGTTCGTACACAGGCATCAATACTTGATACCATTCTAAGTGAGCCAGTGATTATTGGTGGTATAGGCGCTGCTGTTGCAGGGGCAATTGCTGCGGCAATAATAATTCGAAAGAGAAAGTCTCGTAAAAAACTAAAAATGTTGTCAGGCAGCGACACCGACATTGTAACAGTTTTAGAAAACGTCGACAAGAAACAAAATGAATCCAAGTGATATTTTCTCTCTTTCATATGATGCCCTAGTAGATAGAAAAGTTCGAACGATTCTGACAGTACTGATGGTGGTTTTAGGTGCAAGCCTAGTCGTCGTAATAAACGGTCTCAGCGCCGGTCAATCAGCATTCTTGCAGCAACAACTTAACTCATTGGCATCTAACGTAATTACTGCAACCTCTGGTCAACATTCGTATTATGGAGGAGGTGCGTCACAATCATCTCTTATCCTCAACGATGTGATTATTAATAAAATTAAAGGATTACCATATGTAACACAGGTTGTCCCGATGTATTCTGGTTCGGTAACAATTGATTCGTATGGCAATGTTCAACGCGTTTCTCTAGTAGGAATGGACCCTTCAAAGTTGACTGTAGAGTTACCAAATTTACAGTTTGTTACAGGTTCCTCATTGTCACCATCTGATAGATCAGCGGCAGTTGTAGGTGATACAATAGCCAACCCTCCAGGAGCTACAACACCATTTGTGACTGTGGGTCAGACACTCAAAATAACATACAGCTACTCAGATTCAGCAGGTAAATCTCAACAAGAATCTAGAAACTTCCTTGTAACAGCAATAATGCAGCCATCAGGAAACACGAGGATTGACAATGGTCTTATAATCAATCCAGATGCTGCAAACCAGATATTGCGCAAGTCGGGAAGGTATGATTCTCTTCTCATACAAACTACTGATGACACCTATGTAAATACGGTACAAGCTGAGATCACAAGCTTGTTTGGCAAAAATATCGGCGTCACAACTCCGCAGGCCTTTATGGCTGTAAGGCAACAGACAGCCAACGGAAATGCGATGTTTGTAGAAATGATTGGATTAATTGCATTGGTTGTGGGAGCAGTAGGAATAGTTACAACATTATACAACTCCGTTACAGAAAGAATTCGAGAAATTGGCACAATGAAGGCAATAGGTGCCCAAAATTCATCAATACTTGCACTCTTCTTGGTTGAGGCAGCGTTAATTGGAATAATGGGTGCTACCCTTGGCTTGGCCATAGGAGTA
>JAGWGO010000278.1 GCA_028867395.1 Nitrososphaerota archaeon
ATCACACTAAAACAATATGGCAATGAAGCTACAAAAAATGGGATTCACAAGATAATTGATTATGATGGAGCAATAATGACAGATTCTGGTGGTTATCAAGTCCTAGAATATGGAGACATTGATACGGATTACAAGAAGATGGCAGAGTTTGAAAAAGGAATTGCAACAGACTTTGCGATTCCACTTGATAGACCAACTGGTTTTGGTCTTCCAAAGAAAAAAGCCAGAGAGTACGTAAATCATACACTCAAGGTCTCAAAAGAAACCTTGGAAACAAGAAACGACAATGGTCAGATATGGATAGGACCAATCCAAGGAAGTGAATATTCTGACCTTGTTAAAGAATCAACAAGATCACTTGTAAAATATGGTTTCCAGATGCTAGCGTTAGGAAGCCCAGTTGAGTTTATGGAATCTTATGAGTACAAACTTTTGGCAAAGATGATAATTACAGCAAAAAAAGAGATGCCTAATTCCATTCCTCTGCATCTCTTCGGAGCTGGACATCCTCTTACAATTCCCCTTGCGGTTGCGTTAGGATGTGATACGTTTGATTCTGCCTCGTACATGCTTTATGCAAAACATGATAGATACATTACAGAAGATGGTACAATTCATCTTGATGAGATATCATATTTTTCCTGCACCTGTGAGGTATGCACACGTTTCAAGCCAAAAGAGGTTCTCTCTCTTCCAAGGGAAGATAAGATAAACAAACTTGCTCTTCACAACCTTTATTCGATAAAGTCAGAGGTCGATAGAGTAAAGCAGGCCATTCATGAGGGAAGATTATGGGAATATGTACTCAGGAAAGCTCGCGCACACCCAAAGCTCTTTGAAACTATATCTGTACTTGCGTCGAATACTTCGTTTTTTGCTGAAAGTACTCCAAGATTCAAGGAAAATGCCATCTTTTTGTTCTCAAAAGAAGATCAGTACAGACCAGAGGTAGTAAAATTCCATGACATGGTACGCAAATTTAGAACAAGTAAGAAGAATCTAGTGATTGTTGCAGATGGGGGCATGAGACCATTTTATCTCTCTGCAGAATATAGCAAATTAAAAAAGAAATTTGCAAACATTTTAGATAATACGCAGTTCTGTCAGTACAATCCTTTTCTTGGAATAATTCCTCTTGAGCTATCCGATATTTATCCAGCAGCACATTATGTGATGTCAAATTCTCAACATGATCATAGAGAATTTACCGAATTTGCCAATACGTTAAAGTTGTTTCTTGAGCAGAACAAGTTTAAGACAATCCATGCTGCAAATGATGACTTTTTGAAATACCATACTAAACTTATGAAAAAGAAAATCAAATTCTTTGGTTTTCGAAATAAGGATGTTGGCCACGCTAAAACTTCAAGGTCTAAAAGATGAAGAAATGCCATAGAACATTGATTCAAGTTCTTCACAAGTACGATCTTTAGCTCATTGAAACTAAATATCAATTAATTTC
>JAGWGO010000001.1 GCA_028867395.1 Nitrososphaerota archaeon
CTTGGAGTTTATGCGCAGATAGTGGTCAAAGATGCATCAGGAAATCTGGTATCGTATATCGAGTCCTCCAATACAAGGTTACTAGTAAGTGCTGCCCAGTTTAACCAAATATTAAACCAAAACCTAAGTCATTTCAAAAAGACAGAACTCAATGCGAACGGCCAGAACATCGAGATATTGCAGGTAAACAACACACTTGTACACAAAGACCCCACAATAGTATCATTAAACATAATATCGCTTGGGACTCCAAGCGGACCACAAATATTGGTTATTGCCAACCATGACGGTTTTCCTGTGGTGGCAGGAGACAAGATGACTGTTTACTGGACAATTGTACGATCTAATGGCTAACTTTTGTAATTTAATGCAAATCCTAGATGCTTGATAACTCGTGCTCTTTCCTAGTCTTGTTAGACAGCAGAACTCCAACACCCACTGCAAAAAAGACAGAAACAGAAACAAACCTGTAAGGCTCGTTTGTCTGGTATGTAAACCCGGTCAAAAGTGGTGCAGCCATGAGTATCACAAGTATGAAGAACATTATCGAATCTGCGTGCATCACGCCTCTTCTTGAGGCAAAAAAGAGCATCACAGTAAGCGGAAGGAGGAAGAGCACTATGACATAGTCAAATCTCATCTGCATTGCCATTGCTGCAAAGCCTTGCCAGAACTCTGATGCGCCAAAGTAAATTTTTGTTCCAACAAGATTTGTACTCCAAGAAGATACCACAGCTGCAATGATTGCTCCAGCGACGCCATAACTGAGAAGCGAGTAAATCCTGGTTCTTTTTGGAAGATCAGAGCGTGCAATAAAGTAGATGTTCATTGGAAAGAATGCAAGAGTGAGGGGCTTGGAAAAGAGTGAGAGGATGTAAGGCATAGGCGAGGGCGGCCAGAACTTTAGTACCATGTATAGCGAAAATAGATAGAGCAGAATCCAGGAATTTTCATAGCTTGCTGTAGTGCTGTAGGTAACAAATATGTCACTTTGTAGCAGAAAAACCATGGCAACAATTCCTGATATTCTTTTTCCTGTGATCTTTTTTGTGAAAAAATATGTCTGCAAGAGGAGAGCGGCCGATATGATAAAGGGGACAATCCTGATGTTCCCAAGTCCATTTAGCGAAGTGGAAAGAAGCAAGTATCTAAAGTGTGGTTCAAAACTCTTGCCAAACTGCGATATATCCCAAGACTGGACCCTTGCTTTGACGTCTGCATAGTCTGCCCATGTTTCTTCTTTTGCAAGTGTTCCTGCAGTGATTACGCAAAATATTGCAAGTATTGCAATTACGCCAATTATTGCCTGTTTTTTTGTAATCTCAAAGGACTTGATCTTTGCAATGTATTCCTTGCACTTTGATCTCTTGTAGTACGCTATTCCTATCACAAGTATGATTATGTTTACTATGACAAGCGGTGTAGCAAAGACCCCGGGCTGGAAAGCATTAATGATATCAGGAGAGTAGACTTGGGCGGTGAATGTACTTGTGGTCCTGATTACAAGGGCAGGAAAGACTGCCGAGATTAATGTAATAAACACAACAACAACTGTTGGAATAAAGACTGCCCAGGAAAGAAGATGCGGTCTGATTGAAAATATTCTCTTGGGTTTTGGCTCTTCTCTTTTGCGTTCTAGGTTGGGTTTTTTCTTGTCTGCCAAACGAGTTTCTTAAAGTGTATGGGTTTAAAAGCGAACCGGCATTTGCATCTTTCACCAGAGATTCAAAATGAGATTTGCCAAATGAAAAAAGGGAATCAATTTAGCCAAATGATTAGCTAGCTATCTTTTATCTTTGAGAAGACATGCGCCCACTGCTGACCCTCACTTCTTGCCTGCGCCTGCGCGTTCTCGTAGAGCAGCTGGTAGACCCATGACACTATCTCAGACCATATGGCCTCAAGCGAGGCCTCGTCGGAGAAAAGCACGCTGGTTCTTACTGCAAACATTGCAGGAATGTTTCTTGCGTTTTTTGCGGGGTCCTTCTGCCACTTTTTTAGCACTCGGTCGCAGAACTCGATGATGTCATTTTTTGACAGCGCAAGCCCTTCTGGGTCTGCTTTCTGGTTGTTTCTTTGATTGCTTTTTGCAACACCGTTTCTTTGTCTGGAATAGCTGGAGTTTTTAGAATCGTTTTTGGTATGATTTTTGGCATTTTCTTTGGAGTTTCTGGTACCCTTGCTCCTTGAGCTCTCTTTTTGTGCCTTGGAATCCCTCCTCATTGGCTTGATAATGTCACAGGTTGCCTTTAGTAGTTTTGTTCTCTGTATGATCGCAAGAACAGTATGATCTCTTAATAGTCAGCGTACCGCATTGTATAACATGAACATCTATGATATGAAATCCGTTCGCTGTTCGAAATGTGACAGGTTCATAGGTGAGATTGAGTATGATGCCGTAGTTACCTTGCCAAAGTGCGGCCGGTGTGCAAACCCGATGCCTGAAGGCGACGACAAAGTGAGCTACATCGTATCCAAGTTCAACAAGAATCCAAAGGGACTTGTGCCAAACTAGATCAAAAATCAGAGTTACATTGAGCAATATCTCAGCCTCGGCTGATCATCTCAAATTTTGAAATCATGATAACCTCAAACCGTCTTGAATAATTTCATAACACATCGCATATCAGATGCCAATAGACCCAGACTTTCCAAAGAACCACAAGGCTGTTGGAATCCACAAGCCCCGGGACTGGCGAGTGCCAGTCAAAGAACGGTAGAAAGGACTATACCGACAAATCCGACCCGATAAGGGAGAAGGACTGCATCTGGTGCATGGCATGCGTTACCGTCTGCCCTGTCAGTGCAATCAAGGTGGCCCAGTCAAATATCGAGTTTCATGACAAGGCAAAGGAAAGTTTTAAGCAATAATTTTTTTGCTGCAAGTGTTCTTGATTAATTTCTAGGGTTGTGCAGTTATCACTCTAGGCCTTCTTGTTGCAAGTATTGTTACCGTGCCTGCGACTGCAACTGCTGCTATCTCAAACAAGATCCAGTCAATTGTTGGAAATATTATTTGGTGGTTGTAGAATGGCACAAACAACGGGAACTTGGAGTCTCCGTCAAAGGCATCAAATGAAAGGTGTGACAACACTCCTGCAAATGCAGCTGCGCCAAGCCTGTAATCTTTTCTTCCAAATGATATCATCAGAACTATGACTGCGATTGTGCCAAAGGCTATAGAGTGAGACATTCTTTCTAGTGCCTCTACGTGAAACAATCCTATGATATGATCAGAGTCGATCAGTACAGCAAAGAGTCCTGTTATGATGACATACCTTGCGCTCAAAAATACTGTTCCTGCAACGAGGCCCCAAAGCATGTGTCCTGCAATCTCGTGGAGGCTCAGACCGCCTGTTGGGTTGTGTAATAGTACCTTTTCTGGAAGAACCATGCCCACAAGGGAGAAGGCTGCTGACAGGGCACAAAATACGAGAGCCGTCTTGATTATGTATCTTGCCTCTTTTTTCCAGATTTGGGACATTGACCTGACTCTTGGCATTACTTTATTTTTCTCTTTAGGACACTCAAAGCGTACTCTGTTCTGAAAACCATTTTGCGTGGTTCTGCCTCTGTCTTTTCGTACAGGAATGGCACCAGATAGTGTCATTTCCGGGCTCCCTTGGCTTTTCACAAATGGTGCACATGTTCTTTTTTGCCTTGTCCTTTTCTGACATCTACGGATACCCGTCAAGATATTTTGCATATAAAACAAAAATCTGATTATCAGTCTTGGTTTCGTGCATTTGACTACGATTTTCTCAAGGGGACGTTTCTTGGGTCAAAATCAAAGTGATTTATGCGCAGGCATGACTTCTTGGTACATCTTGACAATTTTTTGGTACATTGATTCTTGGCTGTACTGTGTTACTAGCTTCTGGTATCCACTCTGGCCAGTCAATTTGGCCTGCTCTGGATTTTTTATTGTATCAAGCAGAGCTTGAGCCCACATCTTTTCATCGCGTGAATCCAAGACATGCCCTGTAACTCCATCTGATACGATATCGGACATGGGCTTGATGTCAGATACCAGTACTGGCTTTTTCTTTTCATATGCCTCTAGTATTACGAGCCCGAATCCCTCGCACAAGCTTGGGAAGACAAGTGCTGCAGACTCTGAAATTATCCTTGACTTTACTTCTGCAGTTACATATCCCTTGAACTCGATGTTTTTCTCAAGGCCTAGTTTTTTTACCATCTCTTCAAGCGTCCTTCTGTGCGGGCCGCTGCCAACCAGTATTAGCTTGATCTCGGGCTCGGTCTTTCTTGCAATGTCAACTGCCTTTATTGCCACTTCGAGGTTTTTGTAAAAGACCAGCCTTCCAACGTAAACAAACTGCAGTGGGTTTTGCTTCGTGTTACCTACCTGAGTTGACTCTATTGCATTATGGATTACATGTATTGGTTTTTTTGCGCCAAACTTTAGCAGGTCCTCTTTTGTCGCATCGCTGACTGTATGGATGCAGTGGTACCGAAGCTTTATCATGAATTTTTCAAAGAAGGGGGCAAGCCAGACATTCATCCTTGAGACATCGCTTTGCCTTCCCCACTCTTTCCAATAGTTTTTCCCGCAAAGCGAGAAGATGTCATGGACTGTAGTAATATGGGGTCTTGAGGTAAGGCTTGATAGTATCGAGCCTGCAAGTGCCGGAGCAAAGTTGTTGGAATGTATGATGTCTATCTTTTCATTTTTTATTATTTTGAGTCCTTGTTTTATTGCGTTTATTGCATATCTGATGTTGTCAGAGAATCCAGGCGGCAATCCTCCTTTGTATTGTAGTAGAGGGGGGACAAATATCACTTGGATGTTTTTTAGATCTTTGTAATCCTCACCTTCGATCTTGTTTGTTATCACAAATACCTTGTTGTCGTTCTCGGCAAGTTTTTTTGCAACTATGCTGAAAACATACTCTCCGCCTCCTCTGGTTGTCGAGAAGAACTGGCTTAGGAGCAGGATGTTCATGAGATTTGGTAAAATGCAATCATTCTAGAATCTTTCGAAGACTGGGTTTAGGATGAGGCATCTAATCAGGCAGGTGTTCTTAGGTTGTAACTTGATAAAGTACGCATTGTGGAAATTCTCCTCAAATCCAGTAGTCTCCTGGGAGTAAGATGTCTGGTACATACTCCCAGGGCAACCCCATCCTATGGTAAGAGAAATAGGCTGCAAGCTACATTACCATCTACTGGTTCAAAAAGGTAGTTGCATAATTTTTTTTGATGTCATAAAAATTTATGTTAAAAAAATATTTAATTATAATCTAGCAAAAATAATTGCTCAAAACAAAATTTTTTACATTGACGTTTTGTCAGTGCAAACTCGTGTTCTTTATCTCAATAACAAGCGAATTGGAGGTACTATCGACAATTGCCTTTCTTCCAAGGTCTTTGAGCATCTGCATATAGTACACCTTGTGAAAAAGCGACCACTTTGGTCCCAGCCCATGTGTGATAACTATCTTGGTCTGATTCGCATTGCGAAACTCTTGGTAGGCAAAGTTTGATCTTACCGACCTGTATCTTGTAATCAATAACCATGACTCGAGGTCTACCTTTCCCGAGATGGAAAGCAGGGTGTCTTTCATCACCGTCTTTGCAGCCTTTGTTGCAAGCCTTCTCAGGGTCTTTTCGCTCAAGCTATCTATGAATAATTTCATGATATCACTTTTTAACAAAACCCAGCCTGCCTTGGCTGACTTTCTATCCCAGCTAACATAATTGTCAAAGACTTGGTCGACAAGTGCATTGAGTGTTATCTTGTCCTCTTTTGCTGCATCGGATAATTTTTCTATGATTTGAGGATCAATTCTGAAGCTGATTGTTTTTTTGTCCTTTTTGCTGCCACTTGCCATACTCTATCTTGTTTCTATTTAGAGGATTCCTTTTTTGTACCGTACTCAAGTAAACTGGAGATTGACTCCATTTTGTCAAGCAGGATTTTCCTATTTTTCAACATCTTGATTTGTTACTACATTGCCTTCGCCAAACTTTGAAGCGTAGATTATCGAGTGATGGACCTTGGCGGCCCGATGCAGATATTTGCATCATCGCGTATAGCAGATGACATTAGAAGGCTATCTCCAGAGTACAAGGCAATCATGCATCCTGTCGGTGACTATACTGTCAAGCATGGTGAACAGTTGTTAATCTACAACATTTACGGAGAGGGGTTTGGAAACAGGAACACTCCAAAGAAAGGCAAGGTGCAGAAATCCAAGGCCGCAGAGCAGGACCTCAAGAACTCTAACACATTTCACTTTTCAAGCGTTGACCTTGGGGTAAAGATAACAGATCCAAAAACCATGATGGCCCGCCACACTTGGACGTGGGACATCAGGAACATATCGCCTGAACCAAAGGACCAGATTTTTTACTATCTTGACGGCGATGTTCCTAGAGAGTTTGCCGACATGAATGTTGTTGTGACAAATGGTTCAGGCAAGGAACTTGAGATAATATCATTGAATGTGAACAAGCCCTATCACAAGGAGTTTATCGTAAAGCTTGACAAGCCTTTGAAGCCAAACCAGACTAGCCAGAAGATTACCTTGCAGTATGACTGGGAGGAACCAGAGCGCAACTTTTTCTATAAAGTGTCATCTGACTGCAAGCTGTTACAATATCACTTTACCATGCCAAAGGGCACAGATGTGAAAAATAGGGTGTTGAAGGTGGATCCGGAGACTGGGTACAAGACCCATGCAACGCCTGCTGCAAAGGTGAAATATCACAAAGACAGGATAGAGATTTCGTGGGAGAAATCAAACCTTTCTGCATACGAGGCGTACAGGTTTGAGTGGTGAATTTACAATCAGAGGAATTTTACTACCGCTCTTACCGTCGTTGATGGAACTAGAAAAATTAATACACATCTCAGGTACGACTATGCACTTTTATATGCAATAATGTCCAAAACTAGAACATGGCAACTAATCTAACTGCGAAGGCATATCGCAAGGTTAGAGTGGCACCAAAAGACGAAGCAAAAATGATCGATACACTATTGAAAACGGGTGAACAATTCAAAGCCGTATCAAAGAATGACTACTACATAACCACAAAACAATGCGCCACGCTAAGTAGAAATAAGATACCTTATCAAAAACTGTGAATTGCAGAAGCTGCAAAATAAAATAAAACTACATTTCAAATTACCAATTTATTATAACAATGGAAAACCGGTAGAAGAACAAAAACTCGTGGACGTAAAAAATTACTTTATTGACACTTATGGCGGTCTCACGGTAGATAGCAAATCAGAAGGATTTTGGAATGATGATGGTGTGCTCTTCACTAACCAAATTTTGGAATATTCTGTTTTTATTGCAAAAAATAGATTTGATAGAGAAGTGAAGAGAATAATTCCAAAACAACTGGAAATCTTTCGTAAACAGTTTAAACAGATAGGGATATTCTGTTACTATCATCCTGTTGTTTCAACATAATTTGGTTATTTTATATCATCGTCATAATTTGCAATGTTCAATCCAGTCTTTATAGTAGGGCAAATCAGGCCCCTTACATTGGAAGCTTATAGGTTTGAGTGGTAGTTCGTCAGTCTAAAACATTATTAGACTCTAGAACCATACTCAAGACAGCGGCCGGGGGTGGGATTTGAACCCACGAGACATCACTGCCTTGAGATTCTGAGTCTCACGAAATAGCCTAGCTATCCGACCCGACCGAAATTCTTTGTATCAGTTAATCATAAAATACTGATCATAGAATCCAATCTGACCCCAAGTTAATCTTTGAAATTTAATTTTGATATCATGATTCCGGCCAGTCTCCGCCGCACTCGGGGCACCTTCCCCTAAATTCGTTGTATTTTGGCTCCGGTACCACAATAGCATTGTAGCATCCGCATGACTGGCACTGGGTCCTCTCGTAAAACAAGTCTTATTCCACCTGCTGTGTGCAGACAAGCGTAGTCGTGCAGCGTACCTCTGGAATCTTTCTTACCTTCAGCGATATCGCATCTCGTAACTCGTCAGGACTGCTTGCCTGAACAAGTGCCATGATGTCATGTCGACCTATGGTAAGAGTTGATTCCTTTATCTCAGGAAGTGTCCTAATCTCGTCAAGCACGTGTTCTTCGGAGCCAGACTCGCAGTTTATCATTACATAAGCCCTTGTCCTTGCCTTGTCTAGCTGGAACATCTCAGACATGGTATTCTATGGTATCTATGGAATGTATCCCAAGCTTGCGATACCAGCTAAGAACTTGCAGTATCAGCTAAACACGTGATATCAATCTTGGACTCGAAGATACCAGAGTATGGCATCAAAGAACAATGTCAGGGAGGCTATTGTATCATATGCAATAGAAAAGGCCCTGATTGACTATGGCAACTCGGCACTAGAAGAGGTATACTACAAGCTGTACCACGAGTATGCCCTGCACTTTGTAGACTGTTACCACAACCCTGAGACGCTGCGAAAGGTCTTTCTTGAGACTTTTGGCGATGCGTACTGCAATATAGTAGAGCTTGTCAGGAACCATCTTGGCGAGTATGCAACGCAGGAGCACATTCGCAAGTTTTTGAAGACAATTGAATGAGTTTGATTAACCTTCCGAGTGAGAATATCAAGATCTAATGTCCAACTATCTCAAGCATCCTCTCTACAGTCACTATCTTTATGCTATCAAATTCTCCGAGGTCAAGAATGTGTCTGTCTCCAGATACTATAAAATCTGCCTTGCCTCCAATTGCAGTAGCAAGTATCAGGTTGTCATCGGGGTCCTCCTCTATTGCATTTATCCCGCGTACAGGCCTGACATACCTGGCCGTATTGTCAAGTATCTTGACAAAATCTATAATGTCTCTATCTGTGAGATATGGCTGAAACTTTTTTCTCGAGATTACTCGCAAAAACTCAGATCTAATCTTGCCTGACAAGACGAGATTTAGTTCATTTCCTGCAACCTTGAGCCAGAGATGTCTTGGTTTTCCGTCAGCTATGAGAGCGGAAACTAGGATGTTGATGTCAAAGACTGCTGTGTGCATGCCTGAAAACCCTTCTAGTGCTTTTTCTTCTCTGACCTGTACTGTTCAATCTCGCTTAGGATCTCTTCTTCACTAATTTTGCCGTATTTGGCAGTCCTTGCATCAACCCTTTTGTAGAGTGCCTTGAGATCCTTCAGTGCGTCTGGCATCTTCATCCTCTTCATGATGACGGTGTCCTTGTAGCCGTATACCAAGAGCTTTGTCTTGGGCTTGAGTCCCAGCTTTTTCCTCAATGATTGAGGTATTACCACCTGACCCTTTCCACTCACTACCGTTATGTCTTCTTCCTCATGTTGCGTCATGTGTATATTCTTACTTTCTTACTTTACATAGATAACCGTTGCGGCAATGGGCTTTTTGGGATGCCTGTAAACGCCTGCTGCAATATAGTAGAGCTTGTCAGGAACCATCTTGGCGAGTATGCGACACAGGAGCACATACGCAAGTCTTTGAAGACGATCGAATGACCCATTTGAGTATTCATAGGGTCTACAATTCCTTCCACGATGCTTTATCACACCTTGAATAGGGCAATTGTACTCGTGCCAGAATTCTAGTTAACAATTCTCCCGAGAGCAAGATGTCTGGTGCATGCTCCCGGGGCAACCCCATCTGTTGGTAAGAGAAATCAGGTTGCATGTCTTGTCGGGGCTTTCCTGCTCAAAAAGATACCTATGTGGAGTTTTGTGCACCGGCAAAAATTATCAATAAAGAAACATCTGATAAGAATCTGGCAAAAATAATTGCTTAAAACAAAATTTTTACGTTCCAATTTATAGCAGGGATGGAGGTGTCCGGTATTTACTAAATCGTTTAATACTAAAGCGCCATCTAAATTCTATTGTCGTTTCAGGCAGGCTCTAGGTTTCTTGTCGGAATAAACAACGGTTGGTTTGCAGGACAGTACGACCATGACCTGGGATACAACCAGTTCTCAGTCATTCGGCTGTATGACAACCCAATACCTGACCCGTCCCTTCCTGATCCAAGTCCTGCCAAGCCATACATATCAAGTAATCCAGGAGACGTGACAAGCTTTTTTCAGAATGTACAATCTGCACAAAAAAACTTGGCCGTGGTTCGCGTCTGGGCATTTGAGAGGTTTGAAGGTTTGCAGTTTGACAACAGCTACAACGTGACAGGACTTGACGCCGAGTTCTTGGCAAACCTTGGAAAGGTGCTTGATGCCGCAAATGCAAACGGTGTGCAGGTATACCTGTGCCTCTTTGATTTCTGGGCAGTATATGGTCCCCCCCGCAGGACATTGTAAACGCGGGCAAGACTTTGGACTATACAAACCTGCAGGGTACCTGGAAGAAGATAATCAAGTCTCTTTTCAAAGACTCTGCGGCACTTGCCAAGTTTACATCAAACGCGCTTGTACCTCTGGTAAACCAGGTTGGGTCGCATCCCGAAATATTTGCAATCGACCTCATAAACGAGCCAGAGTGCCTGATGCAGAAAGACACCATGGTTTTTTCTGATATTCAAAACTTTATCGCACAATGTTCAAGCTCGATCAGATCTGCAAACTCTTCAGTCAAGATATCTTGCGGTTTTATGGACTATAACACGGCAAAGAGCAACTCCGGCTCGCTTGCGCAGTACCTGGACTTTTTTGACTTTCATGTGTACAACACGGACGGATCCCTTGTAGCCTATTCCCAGTCGGACTTTGCGGGCAAGCCGTGCATAGTTGGCGAGTGCGGCTATCCTGAGGGAAATGTTCCGTATGACGCGACAAGGGAGGTTCCGGTTGCGCAGACATTTCTTTCAAACGCATCACAGCTTGGGTATGGAGGATGCCTCTTGTGGTATACCGATTACACAAACAGGGACAGAACAGAGATATCTTGGCAGAAATCAAACCTCGCTGCATACGAAGCATATCGGTTTGAGTGGTAGGTCAAAGTCTAAAACGTTATGGACGGATTGGATAGAGATCTTACGTGTTCATATTGTAGCAAGATAAGAGATTTGTTCTCAGTATTGGGATACAGATCTCCTTAACACATGACAAGAAGAAAAAGAATTTCATTTTTTGTGTTCATAAAAATTATCATAAAAAAATATCTGATGATAATCTGACAGAAATATTTGGATAAAACAAAAATTTCTATATCGGATTCTGACTTGCTCTCTTTTGTAATTGTTAAACTACAAAGGACAAAGCCAAATCTGTTCATTGTGTCCTACCCGAATTTCTTTTGTGCAAACTTGGCTATTTGTAAGACTAGTTTTGCTGTCAGTATGGCCGAGACTGCTAGTATTGTTAAGACCAGAAATGAGGTTGACGCCGTCAACAAGTAGTTGTTATCATTCAGTAATGCTATCGTAACGATTATCAAAATCGCAGGTAATGGTGTCAATGCTACTTTGTAGTTGAATCTACTCTTACGCACTTGTCTTACTAACAGTGCAAATGGTGATAGATACACGCTGCCAATTAGCGTGCATGCAAGTATGCCGTAGGAAAGTATGCCCAATTCTCCGTTGACATAGTTGTAAGGCTTTTCAGAATATTCTAATATGTAGAGCATGGGATAGATAGAAAACTTTACTGTTTGCTGGAACCAAGGATTTTGTATCTCGTACGATGAAATCGGCTCACTGGCCGAGAAATACAAAGGATTGAATACCTTCATAAAATCTGCACCAACCCTTGTAGAGTCTATAGAATTGTCTCTGAAATCTTTTATTGATTGCAATTGCGAAGTTGGTTCTTTGTGGTCTGCCAAGTCTCCTCCAAAGGCAGCTGATGCTCCACAAATGCCAGAATTAGGAGTGGTAACGCTAAGAACGTCTGACGGCTTGGATGTCGTTCCAGTAGCATTGATGGATGATACGCGATAAGCATAGGCGGTACTTCCTGAAACGCTTGCATCAGAGTATGAAGTAGAGCTAGTGTTTGATAATATGATCCAATGACCACCGTTAGTTGACCTTTCTATCATATATCCTGTAATCTGTGAATAAAGACATGAGGAGGGTTGATTCCATGAAAGGCTTACATCGGAGCTTGTTAGACTGGTGTACCCAAGTCCTGATGGAGGATAGACAAGGTGGACTGATCTCATCTCTGGAGAGATTCCTCCATCTTGTTGATTACAATTGTTTTGGCTAAACGCTGCGATAAATAACGTCGAATTGGGATTCCGTAATGGGTCGTTTGATGGCACAAAAGTATAGCCAGATGCAAGCCAGCCGCAGTCATTTTCAAGAGGCCTGATCCGTACATAATCTCCAAAATCAGGAGCATCCTTCCTTGAACTCATTAAGGTATCATAAGGCACCCATGGAATGTCAGAGGTGCTGGTATAATTCTCCAAAGTCGCGCTGTCGACTATCCCGATATTTGCTACCGGTCCCGCGGTTCCATTATTATATGCTATCCACCCAAGTCCGTGGGAAGTCGGATACGAGTTTGCATACATCCATGGAGTGGAACTGCTTGCCATGTATGGGTTGCCTATGTAAGTCAGGTTATCTGCATAGAACATTGCAGCGTTAACAAAAGGATAGGAAAGACCTGCTGTTGAGTTGGGATACGCATTCCAAAAGAATCCTATACGGTTTCCAACCTGCCATCCATTCAATACTCTGGTGTCAGCACCTCCGCACCAGTTATCATGGCTGCAATTCATGGGTTGGCTTGATTGTGAGACCCAAGGATCTATTTTTACAAGGGTGGGCTGTGCAGTATTATCACTGTTGTACCACCTCAATATTGTTAGGTGGGTATTGTTATTTGTCTGAGTTGCAAAGAACATTGGATCGCTTGCCCCTTGAACTGGAGCAGTCGTATAATTTGCATCGCTTATGATGCTAAAATCTATCTGAGGGTTTACTGCAGGATCTTCTAATTGAGTCGGATCTATCCGCATGATTACATTATCAACCCTATTTGATGCACTTGAGGAAGAAATTTCGACATTTGCGGTAACAAACAAAAATTTGTCTGTTATTGCAAGCTGTGGGTATTCCCACCAAGCAGGCTGTCCAGTCCAATCTGTAAAGTTGCTGATTGCAATATCAATAGACCGCCAATTTTGTAGATCTTTTGAGACTGACAGTCTTACCTTTTCATTTGCAAGATTCCAACCAGGATCTGGGGCAGTCATCTGTTCCCAGATGAAAATTTGGTGTTTTGGGTCGTAAATTACATCTTGGTCGATACAAGGATTGGAGACGTAATTAGTTGATAACTTGGACATGTACTTCCAAGTTGTTCCATTATCTGTAGATATGGCATTGTCTACATTGGTTGTGTAAAATATGAAAGAGCCATTTGTTGCAACCGCAGGTTCCAACTTTGATTCTCCGACAAAGCTTGTCTTGAACGGAATTTTTTTGTTTAGAGTTTTAATAGGTGATGTAGGAAGTATAGGCATTTCATGTCTGGGAGTTGACTCTATGTGAAGGGAACGTATAGCAAAGTTATCCATATAATGCAGTGCGTGAGGAATTGAAAAATTCACCATGCGTGTCATTTTTTCGGGGATGTCAATTGCATCAATTTTTGCATCTAATACTCTTAGTTCAGAAAAGGACAATACCGGAGGGGTGTTTTGAAATATGGCATGAAAACTGTGAACTGTATAAGGCTGTGATCTTTCTGCTGTCATACGCATTCCAATAAATGAATTTGATGTCAGAGTCATTTGAGAAGGAAGAACAAACGGGCCTGTTGGTGTGGGTATGGTTCTATCCTCATAGGAGGCAGTAACAGTATCCACCTCTGAGACATGTAGCTTGTTGCCAAACGAGTTTGATTTTGTAAAGTAGACAATTCCCTGGAAGATGCCAGAACCTGCTGAAGTCTCTGTCACCATGACCTGTACACCATGAGGGTCGGTGTTAGACCAGACCTTTATCGGAAAAGAGTTGACAAGTTTTGGGTAAAGTGACATGTCTGGGTCTACAACCTGTATTACTCCCTGACTCCCATGAGAATAGCTAGAGTGCAACCAAGATATCTCGCCTATGTTCCATCGTATCACAGATGATCCTGTGACAACTTGGTTTGTCCCCGCATGAAATGATACGGATATGTCATCATTTCCTTCTGCGGGAAGCAGTCCGTCTGTGGGACCCGTGCCGCTTGGACCCTGACCTGACGGCTTGAATTGGCTGCCATAGATGCTAAAGTCCCTTGCAGTCGGATCTCCTGTAAGGATAACATAACCCGTAAAGACTCCTGTGTTAAGACCGGACTCGACAAGTTTGTAATTGGTAATAGTGTGGTTTCTTGTAGCTACTGTAACCATAACGGAATCAATCGCATTGTGGTTGGTATTGTTTGCCGGAGCATTTACAGTGATGTATACTCGATCAGTCCAAGAGTATACACTCTGGTCTAGTTTTACTGTTGCAGAAGGCGATCCAAAGGCTTCTTGATATGAAAACCCAACGTTCGTCTCTGAATTATTGTTTGGAGTTATCCATGAAAACGTGTCAGAGACAAGAGGCGAAAAAATAAAGAGCGCAAAAACAATTGAGGCAAGGTAAAATAGTCTTAAACTCTTCGAGTGCAACTCGCCTCACAAACTATTTTTAAAATCTAAGGTCTCCTTCGTTTTGACCAGATGGCAATACCTATGATTACTGCCGCTACAGCAATGCCAACAGCTACTGCTACTGTTTGATCTGGATTTGGTCCGGGAGGCGGGACTGATTGTACAGTTACAGATGTAGAGTTGGAACTTGACAAGCCGTTGCTATCATAAGCCGTTGCATTAATTGTAAAAGTTCCTCCCTGAGAATAGGTGTGAGTCTGTGGGAACTGACCGCTAGATGTCTGACCGTCGCCCCAGTTCGTGTCTATTTTTGTAATTGATGCACCTTGAGTTGTAGCTTGAGCTTGTCCATTGACACTTACTGAAAGGCCATTTAACGTAGCAGCGATGCTAATTGTGGGAAGAGTTTGGAGTGAACCTGTGGGAGCCGCATCAGAATGTGAGAGGCCTCCGCCAATATCCTCACCTTCGTTTGCTTGGGGTGCGGATTGGTAGAAATTAGTGCTGTTTCTAAAGCTAAGTGGCTGAGGAGTGCCTGCATCTCCATTTTGGATATAGTTCCAGTCGTTGTAGCCTGTAAGCGTTGTTAACGTAGTGGTACTACATGAGATAGATGGTAGGTTGTTGAGAACTTGGGAATATGATCCACTGCCTACGCCATTTTGGTTCCAGTCGTCTGTAGTGCCTGTGTATCCAGTCGCCGTACCTCCAGAATACGACCACCAGATTGGTCTTTGACCACTAGTGGGGCATGATGATGGCTGGTTTGCTTCAGTGCCTGCAGGAGGCGGAGGGTTATTTGATGGGTATTGGTAGCTTCCAACGTCAGAGTCTGCCAGATTGTTCTCGTTTAGGTTTGCAAGAGCTGTGTTAGAAAAGTCAAGAGGCCTGCAAACATCTGCGGTCTTTCTGAAAAGGTATGTGTACGACATTACAGAGAGATAGTTTGGCTTGCAGTTGTTCATGTCCGCTGCCGTTCCTGTCCTGCCGCCATGTCCTAACCCAAAGTTGTGGCCAATCTCGTGCATAAGCTCTGCCTCCTGCTCGTCAGTAGTACCTACACCATTTTCAAAGTTACCAAGTGAGATTACCATGTCATTGCCAAATATCTCTCCCCAGCCAGAATACTGTGGGTTTTTGTATTGATAGTTGACAAATGTGACATAATGGAATACCTGCCTCTTTGCTGTAAGGCAGTTGTAAGCGTTGGCGTTTGTGATTGTTCCTCCAGGGCTACTTGGTACTGCATTTGAAGGGCAGTACACTGTGTTTCCTTGCCTTTCTGCAACAGTGCCAAAGGTGTGCTGTTTTATCCACGTGTAACTTTGAAAGTCCGTGTTCCCTGTGGTGCATGAGCTTTGAGGCGTTCCATAGTTTGCAGTATTGAGAACATTTACGTAGCAGTAAAAGAGTCCAGTGTCTCCGCTGTTTGTTGATGGATTCTCTCCCCACTGGACATGCAACTGGATTCCTTGATTGTAAAATGCCTTGACCACATCAGTAACTACCTGAGAGCTCGGACACAAGCCATGCATGCAGTCAAGCTCGATGTAGATGTCCTTTTTGGCAGTAGAGGGACAGACAGACAATCCCGTAGGATCATTTGCAATTGTATTTCCAGGAGTACAGGGTAAGTTGTAGACATAGGTAACTGGATAGGTACTAAGGTAACTGCTTGTAAAACTTATGTCGAGGCCTGCGTTTGAGCCTGAGCTTACCTTCCAGTTATCACAGACGCCGTCCTTTACGGCATTTCCTCCGTATGCAGCGCAGCTATAGGGGTCCTTTCCCCCAGCACCAAAATTTGCATAAGTGTTATCTGAAGACAGAAAAGAGCTCTCATCGCTGTTGAGGGCTAACGCAGGCACCAAGCCAACTGCTATCATAGAAAGTGAGAAGATCAAAATGATGTGTACCGGACCTACCACAACCAACCCGCTCAAATAACTTGGAATTTGGTTTTAAGACTTGCTGTGAGGTTTGGAAACGCGTAATAGAATTTTGGTAATTGTAACAATTTTATCAAATATTTGCATTTTATTGTTATAAATGGAAAATTTTCACAAGCAGTTGCAAATTGAGAAAAAAAGGAGAAATACCTCGCTGGGTAGATCGATTCTGGGGTGGGAGAATTTCAAAAAAGTACAATTCTCTTGTAAAAAGATGAAAAATCTAAATATCCTGCTTTTAGTTCTTTGTGGAGGAATATTTTTTGCTACAGTACCACATGCCCTTGCCCAGCCAACAATAACTTGGGATTGTGGTTCGTTTTGCTCGCATTCCCTCTCTGATGGCGCGGTTGGATCCTTTTTTTCTCCAACAACATCGCAGTTCACGGTAAGCGATCCATCTCTTGCCTCTCCCACTTTGAACCACATCATAGTGCTTGTAAACTCTACAACTGATCCTTCTGGCATCACACTAAACCTTACAGAGACTGCTCCAAACAGCGGGATGTATACAAACACCAACCTCATCTTTACAAACGGAACTGGCACCTTTGGAGTCTCAAGCAGCCAGACAATTGGAATAAACAATCCGTCGCTAATTACCGACGCAACAAAGGTAGAGACTCTAGTTGGTGATGTCATGGTCTTTTCAACTACAGATACCACTGGCATATCGATGAACCTTACAGAGACAGGTCCTGGAACTGGAATCTTTACTGCAACACTGCAATTTACAAGCGGTCCATCTGTTAACGGCAAGTCAATTAGCGTTCAAGCTGGAGACACGGTTACAATAATGGACTTTTTAAATTTTGATGTAACAAATGAGCTAGTTACACCAAACCCCGATCCTGCATTTGGTGCTCTGCCGTCATCATATGGCGACGAGGTCGATGCAGTATTTGATGGGGTAAAGGCGCCAATGTATCTCAATGCAGGATCCGCGCCAGGCGGAGGGGGAGGTGGACTCATTCGACCAAGTACGGTACTTGACCTGGCCCTTGGCGGGGGAAAGAGTGCAGACACATTTGATCCCCCAAGCATAGGAAACGACTATTACTATCGGTTCGGTGGCGGAGTAACAATTAACAACAAGCCATTTACCATTGCAAACTATTCGACCACAATCCTGCAGCAAGTACTTGACATCGGCAAGCCTGCAAAGTTTGGCTTTAAGATATTTGACGAGAGGGGTGCATATACGATTTCGGACGTGGTGATGTACTTCCACTTCAAGGGAGACCCGTCGCCCCAAAATGCTGACACCTGGATATCGTGGGACAGGTCCAGGGGGCCATTAACACACGACCCAAACGGCATCTTCAGCGCAACCAGCATCAACACGACAATCTCCGGCAAATATCTTCTTGCCAACTTTACGATGGTTCCGCAAAAGACCATGCCTGACTCGAGCTTGATAATGAGGATGTGGGACGACAAGCTTGCAATGGGCGACGTGCCAATATGGGGTGCGATTGTAATTGTAGACCCCAATGCACCTGTGCCTGTAAAGAAGGTGCCTGATAACCAGTATGGAGACTATGTCACACTTGAGAACATTCTTGGCAGGGACGGGTACGACATACCCTTGATGCTAAACAAGATGCACAGTCTTGCCGACATCTACACCTCGCTTGAGATAAACTGGGTTTACGACAAGGGGGTGGACAAGCTAACAATGGTGGAGTCTGACAAGTCAGGCAACCTAATGGGGGAGCTTGTGTGCAACCTCACCAAGAAGATAGTACAACCCAAAGTGACAGACCATGGCTATTTTCTCTTTACTACAAAGCAGCTAAACAGGCAGGACGTTCAGGGTGAGGAGGCTGCAAAACTTGCCGAGGCAGACAAGGCACTCAAGCTCGTTCAAAGTCTTGGCCTTGTGAGGCAGAACAACTTTGATATATTGAACGGTACAATGCCCAGGACATAGCCCTTGCAAAACTTTCATCCATAAAGATCCATTTTTCCCTAGTGTTTTTCATAATAGGAAAGGGACCTCACGTCCTTTGGAAATTTGCTTCTGTCACAGTGGTCCCGTTATACTCTACATGAACCCGCTGGGGACCTGACAAGAATTGGCTTGTGACATCAAACGTTGTGGTAAAGTTTCCCCACCTGTCTGCCGTGACATTATTGTCGTCTTGATTGTTATTACCAAAATAGACGTCATACTGTATGTTTGGCATAAAGTTTGAACCGTTTACTGTAACCATTGTGTTGACAGGACCGGAAGGGGGATATGCGTGAATAACTGGCGGGTCCAGTATGGTCACAGTCCTTACCAGGTCAAGAGGACCTGTTGGGTATGACCCGTTATACTCTATCCTGTAGACGCCTGCTTTGGCATACTTGTGGGATGGATTGGAATCAAAAGAGGCAGAAGACCCGTCTCCAAAGCTCCACACTTGGCTCTGGGCAGCACCAAGGACTGAGAGGGCGGCGGGACCTGACTGTTCAATAAAATTCAGCGACCTGTTTGCCCAGAACACCATCTGCAGAGGACTTGGGACATTGCTATCGTAACCCACGGAGATATAGCCTGTTAGATTCATATCGTTTGAGACTGTCATAACGCAAAAGTCCCTGTTCTCGGCAGGTATTCCCTTCGAGTCCACCGTTACAAACCCGTTGTAGGTCTGTTTGCCGGAATACTGATGGCTGGGATTGGAATACCCCTCTATCTTCGGTTCACCAGTGTCTCCCTTGAGCCAAGTCCACTTGAAGAAGGGGGCTGTAAGGTTTGTTGAGACTGAAAATCCTGCATAGTCGCCCTCGACTATAACGCCCTCGTACTGGTCAAACCTTTCTATGTTCTTAAAATCCACGGCGTTCACTGTTACTGTGAAATTTTCCCTGTCTCTTCCAATCTTCATTTTTGCATCTTTCCACTCTGTGACACTGCCACTGAACTGGCGACTAGTCCCGTTCTCTAGTCTGTATTCGTGATTTACTACGACGCTTGTATTGTTCTCCTTGATGCCATCGCCCCAATCCCATGTCTTCAATGTATAGACCTCTGCCCCCCTGAGGAAGAATCCCTCCATGAAGGGGTTTGTGCCGACATGCGAGCAGAGGGTAAGGTTGTCTTTTCCTGTGGGAATCTGGCTTGCCGTGATTTGCTGACCTTGCGGGTGATAAAGTACCAAAAAGAGTACTGCCGCTGCGATTGCTGCTCCTGCTATGATGAAGACATAGCGGTACCCCATCGATTCGCAGTATGCGTTCCTAATCTTAAGGCTATCTGAGCAGAAGAATGATATCATGAAAAAAATTGCAAGATTGGCTGGTTTTTAAAAACAATTCTTGGAAAAATTTGCATTGGGTAATTAATTTGACAGATGTCTTGGCAGCAGTACGTGTGTAATTATCAAGTCTGGTACTCGAGCTTGGCCTATTTATCGCAGGAAGCGGTATGCTTCCCATGGTGGGAAAAAGCCTTCTTGTAGTGGGTCTTGTCGCAAGTCCCTGCCTTATTGCATTGATTGTGTACCTGATGTTGTCTGAGAATCCTGGGGGCAGCCCTCCACTGTACTCAAGTGTGGGCGGCACAAATGTTACACGGATGTTTTCGCGCTGCTCGTATTTTTCGCCCTCAATCCTGTTTGTTATCACAAACACCCTGTGGTTGTTCTCTGCAAGCTTTTTTGCAATGAGGCTGAACACATACTCGCCTCCGCCCCTCGTGGTCGAGAAGAACTGGGAGAGCAAAAGGATGTTCATGTCCTTGCATACCTCCTGTATTCCTTGACGTATCTCCTGGCAAACCACTGGAGAAATATCCTCTCCTCATTTCTTGTCTGCGATCTTTCAAGGGCATTGTAGTAGCTGCTCCTTCCATCGTATGGAATGTCCATCATGGGGTAGTCTTTTCTGTGAAGGATAAAGTTGGTGTCAAGACTTGTCATGAACCCATTTCCGTCGCCAAATGGATGTATTGTCACAAACTTTAGATGAGTAATTGTCAAGATCTATTTTAATCGAATCATTAAATATTATTTATGTATACAAGAAGGCACAATATTGAATAAAAAACAAAAGATCGCTAGTGAAAATAGAAAGGAATAGAGAAGACACTAGAGTAGCTCTATCTCATCTGTCATCCCATTATTTCGTCTGCCAGAAAGCGCCGTCTTTCCTCCCTAGACGAACCTCTCCTTCCACTGGTAGAACTGCACAGGTGATACCGAGTGCTTTCTGCACTGATCTGATATTGCAATGTTGATGGTAAGTGACGCCACCAAGATTCGTATCTTCTTCTCGCTACTCCATCGCGTTCTAGCCATGAGCAAGGATATCCCCTCCAATGTATAACTTAGGAGGCGTTCCTACTCTAGAGGGAACCGTACCAAAGGATTTATCTTTTGTTATCGATGTGATCAAAAATGGTATTAACATGTTGCATCTTGTAATATTTCTAGTAATTTTTGTAGCTTTATTTTCTTATTTTATAAAACCATCAGCAGCAGAAAGTCAAGAAAATGTTAAGATTCTTAACATACGTACAATCCCTCCTACAGTTCATGTCGGTGATAATTTTACTATATCAGCAATGATCATCAACAATTCTACAAATCTAATCTCATTTAATGATGCTTGTGGTTCGCCTTTATCTGCTGTATTTGAAAAGAACGTAGCAGCTAGCAGCAGCTTATCTTGTTTTGCATTATCAGTGGTTTATCTAAAACCAGGACAGAACATTAATGTTACAGGACCTGGATTGGGTACACTTTATAACGCCACCGATACAGGGTTGACAAACGGCAACGTTACATTTGCATACAAATTTGGTGGAACGAACAATGTCAATGTGTCAGAACCATTCTCATTTACTATATATCAGACAAGTAAGGAGACTGTACCAGAGTTTAGCCCTGTCGCACTAGTACTTGTAGCAGCAACAACATCAGTTATTGTGCTGTCTACAAGATGGGAATGGAATTCTAACGTTAATAGATTTGAAGCCTAATTATACTTCAACTCAATTTTATTTTAAAAGGTAATTTAAGAAAAGAAGACAATATAAATTCCAGAAAAGTTTGTCCGAATGCTTTCCATGATGAAACTAAAATCAGAAGGGATCCTCCTAATTAATGATTTCTTGCTTTTTTAGCTAAACATTTCCACTTTGGCATGTAATTTCAGATTAATTATTACTAAGAGATAAAAGTACCTTCTGCGAATTACACCTGTAATTGGCTAAAAGAACGATGAAAGGAGAACAGCCACGACTGCTAGTCATTGGCTTGGATTCAGTCCCATCAAATCTATTAGTGGAGCTTGCAAATGAATTACCTAATATAAGAAAAATGATGGATAAAGGCATCTTTGCAACTCTTGAGAGTTGCCACCCTCCAATAACTGTGCCTGCATGGATGGTCATGATGTCAAGCAAGAGTCCGGGTAAGCTAGGAGTTTACGGCTTTAGACACCGAAAGGGATTCTCCTATGATGAAGGATGGTTAACAAACTCTCAAACAATAAAAGCAGCCCGGGTTTGGGATCTGATGGCAAAACATGAGAAAAAAACATGCCTTGTTGGAGTCCCACCTACATATCCACCGATAAAGATCAATGGAAGTCTGGTTTCGTGTTTTTTGACACCAAAGGACAAACAAGACTTTACATATCCAGCTCCTCTTGCCGATGAGATTCAAAATTTGGTCGGTAAATACATCTTTGATGTTAAATTCAGAAATGATGATCGTGATAAAATAATAAAGGATCTTTATGAGATGACGCAAAAGAGATTTGATGTAATAAAATATCTACTGAAAAAAGAAAAATGGGACTACTTTATGTTTGTAGAAATAGGTGTGGACAGGCTACACCACATGTTCTGGAAGTATTACGACAAGACTCATCCAAAATATGAAGCCGGCAACAAGTATGAAAAAGTAATACCAGATTATTACAAATTTATAGACAAAAAAATCGGCGAACTCTTGTCAACTATAGATGATAATACCTTTGTCTTGGTCGTTTCAGATCATGGAACAGCTTCTATGAAAGGAGCTTTTTGTATTAATGAATGGCTGATAAAAGAAGGATACCTCGTGTTGAAAAAGTATCCCACATCTGTATGTTCGTTAGAAGAGTGTGATGTAGACTGGGAAAAAACAACGGCATGGGGATGGGGTGGATATTATGGCAGGATTTTTCTCAATGTAAAGGGAAGGGAATCCCAAGGAAAGGTAAACAGTGATGAAATTCAGAGGGTCAGAGAGGAGTTAAAAGCAAAACTTTTGAAAATTACAGGGCCGGCAGATGAAGTGCTAGACAATAGGGTATTTACTCCCGAGGATCTTTATGGAGAATGTCATGGCTCTAAATCAGACTTGATGGTTTATTTTGATAACCTTTACTGGAGATCCGCAGGGACAGTTGGACATAACACATTTTATCTCTCAGAGAACGATACAGGACCGGATGATTCTGTTCATTGGATGAATGGAATGTTCTTGCTCTACCACAAGAAAAAAACAAATCATACAACCAACATAAACAAATTGAGCATCTACGATATAGCTCCTCTCATATTAGATATGATGGATATCCAGATTCCAAAAGACATGGAAGGCAAGTTATCAAAGGAAATATCACAATGGATAAAAAATTAACCAACGATGCATTTGTGATCTGGATGACTGGACTTCCATGTGCTGGAAAGACAACCATTGCTAGGAAGTTACAAGAATACATTCCAAATCTGGCTGTGCTTGATGGTGATGAGCTCAGGGAATGGCTTTCGCCAAAAGATTTCTCCAAGGAAGGCCGCAATGAACATAATAGAAAGGTTGCTCATCTTGCCAAACTGCTTGTAAAACATGGTGTTCCTGTTTCTGTTTCTCTGATAAGTCCGTTTAGAGAAAATAGGGATACAGCGCGTCAAATAATTGGCAGTGACAAGTTTTTTGAAACCTATGTGAAATGTACGTTAGATATATGTGAGAAAAGAGACGTCAAGGGAATGTACAAAAAGGCAAGAAGAAATGAAATAAATAATTTTACAGGAATACAAGATCCTTACGAGGAACCTCTAAAGCCAGATATTGTTCTTGATACTGAAAATGAAATCTTGGAAATGTCGGTAAGTAAAATTATTTTCAGATTGAAAGAGCTTGAAGCAATACCTAGCGGTTCTAGTCATATAAGATTTGAAGTTTGATCTTACCTAAGCTAGAATGTTTATTTCAATGAGATCCTAAGAATGAAAACAGGTTATTTGCAAGTGGACTACCCAGACCAGTTACAAAGTCATACCCAGTTACTGCTGTACATATTGAACCACAGTTGCCATTAGTACCGGCCGTGATATCTCTGAAATTTTGAGAATATGAACTGCCTTGTGCCGCGGAATATACTATGTTGCCAGTTCCAAAATTTATTGAAGAAATCGGAGTAATTCTGACGCTGTTTGCTATTGCAAACAAGGCAGCCCATTGAGGAGCAGCATCGCTTGTTCCGCCAACTTGAATCCAGCAATCTCTGCTACATCTGTAGCTGTCATAAACGGGGAAACCAGTAGAGGGGTCTGAGTCATAGGAAACATCTGGAATACCCCTCTTGGAATTGGTGTTGAATAATAATTGATAGGATGGCTTTGGCTCTATGGTGCTTATCCCTCCTCCACTCCCACTCCAAGCACTCTCACTAATAACATTGCCTTGGCTGTCAAGATTCAATGTCGTTCCACCAACTCCTATTACAAAGCGTGAGGCCGCTGGATACTCGACACCACTGCCACTGTCACCAGATGCTGCAAAGAAACTTACTCCTGTCTTCTTAAAATGCTTATCAAATAGAATTTCACTCGGGTACTCCTGACTTCCCCAACTCATGGATACCTGATGGACACCGCTCTGAGACGAACCAATATCAACCGCATGGAATAGGGGGGTAGTAAATGCATTCTTTGATTCAACCAATATAATTTTTGCACCAGGAGCTATGGCATGCGCCCATTCTACATCAAGTGAGATCTCCTGCGTCCATCCAAAGTTGGGTCGTGGTTGACCTTCAGGGGTGAGTTTTACAAAACAACCATTTGAGGTAGTACAAGGTGGGAGATTGAATTGAGTATTAAACATGGCAAGGTCAGATTCAACATTAGGATCGTCAAATGCGTCTATTATCGCTACTGCCTGTCCATTTCCACAGAGATTAGTACTAGGCCATGTTGGTGCAGTATAGGAGCATGAGAGCTGATCAAATCTATACGCATGTCTTATCTGAGCTGGTGTAATACCATTTGGCACTGATGCAGATGCAATTTTTATATGAATGGGAGGATGCATCTCAATATCTTTGGGAGGAGCTGTAGCTTGTGAATAGGCAAGCTGTGGAACTATTATAACTAATAGAAAAATTGTAGATAGAGAAAATCCAACACTGTAGATCCTCTTCATGATTAGAGCCTTCATTTGCTGTATAAAAATTTTGGTGTGTTCCATCTCTATAACATAAAATCAAAAATCTTTGAGTCAGATTCCAATTATTATTCAAACATTGGAGAGGTTTTTTAATACTAGTATTCTGTAAAGAAATGAAACACGATGAACGTTTTGGCTATGGGTACGAGGTTGTCTGATATACAGATAGGATGCCTGAAAACTTTGATAAAGTATTCTTGGGAAGGAAATGAGATTAGTCTGGTAATTTCTGGAAATCCCAAGGGAAGGAAGGAAAAAGATTCTATGTCATACAGCGAACTAAAAATTGACCATGTTTACTTTACTGAGAGGTTTGACGAGTCCACTGTCACACAGGAGAATGTAAATACGCTTGGCTCAATTATAAAAAAGACAAAGCCGTCATTAGTAATTCTACCTTTTGATAAAACCAAAAACAAGAAGAGAGCAGTATTAGCTCATTCCGCATTGCTTGCCTGTAGGGGGATAAAAAATATACTAATGTACGAAACAACAAAAAACGAGAATTTTTCACCAAACGTGTTTTTTACCTTTGAAAAAGAGTCACTAAATGGCCTGACCGAAGACAGGAAACTGCAAATTAATTCAACTGTTAAAGAGATAAGAAAATCTATACAAAAGTTTCACTCTAGTAATATCAGAATAGAAAAAAACACAGAAGCGTTTGAGAGTAAGCGAGTTTTACTACTTGATATTTCAGAGATAGCTTGAGCATGTTAGTTTTGAATTTTTTAAATAGAAATCCTTCGTGTGAGTCTATTCATGAAAGTTGTTAGTGTGGGGGCTCATCCCGATGATCCTGAATTAGGTATGGGAGGAACAATTGCAAAACATACTGCTAGAGGGGACAATACCGAAGTAATCTTAGTTACCTTAGGAGGTGTTTCAGGAGATCCAAGACAGAGAGAGGAAGAAGCACAAAAAAGCTCACAGATTCTGGGAGTTAAAAAGCTACACATATTGGATTATCCAGTATCAAAATTAAATAAACGATCAACTGAACTAGCAAAAATAATAAAGAAACTTGTCGATGAGATCAATCCTCAAAGAATCTACACACATAGTCCATTTGATTTCCACCAAGTTCATACCACAGTAAGCAATTCTGTTTTAAATGGAGCAAAAGATGTAAATCAAATCCTATTTTATGAATATATCTCATCAACAACTCAATACTTTATTCCTGATGCATATGTAGACATTACAAGCTTCATAGACTTGAAAATAAAAAGTATAAAACAACACAAAAGTCAGTTGCACAGACTTTACATGAGACCAAACGTCGTTAGATCACTTGCCAACGTTAGATACATTGAAGCAAAACTAGGTTCAGACCCATCTGGTTTAGCAGAGGCATTTGTAATACAAAAAATGATTCTTTGATTGATGTTGTTTTTTGAGATTATTTTTGTAACTTTCTTTTAGAAAATTGTTCTTAACCTGACTGTCATTCAAAGATATCGTGTAAGATTGCACCTTCAGAATTTTTAGGAGGAGCAATACCTAGGATATGAGCAATGGTGGGAGCTATATCTGTCATATGTATGGGTTTTTCCCTGTGATATCCCTTCCTTATTTTGGGACCGTGTGCAACAAACATTGATTTTATTGTACCGTACTTGCCCATATCCACAGAGGGAAGCTGAGAACCATGAATACTTGCATCAGGAAATCCCGCTTTGAGGTCTTCAAATAACTCGTCACCAATCTTAAGTCTGTTATCGCTTGCATAGATGGAATTGGTGGCATATACAATATCGCCGACCCTGTTTCCGCCAAGACCCAGAAATTGGGCGTCCGTGTTGTCAAGTGCAAGAGCGATCGGCCGTATCCCCGTCTTTGGGTCCTTGATATCATAAAGAAGATCTATTACTCTTCTTACTAATTCATCACGATCATTGCCAGATTTTATTATGCCGTTGGGTTCTCTTCCTTTTAGATTCACATAAACATGAACCATACCTTGGCAGAAGACTTGGGTGTTATTCCAATCTATAGCAATTTTTTTTGTCGCTGGATCTCTTTTTAGTTTAATCAAACCTTTCTGATACAAATATGAATTGATAAAAAATCTCCGTTTTCCCATAACATGACCGTGATCTGACAAAACAATCGTGTAGATCTCTTGCCCTTTTTTCTTTTGTTTATTATTTGCCCGAACAATATTGCCAACTAGCTCATCTGCAATCTCATACGTTCTAGCTAGGACTCTATTACATATTTTGGCTTGATTTGGTGACAATACAGATTTGTCAAATCTGAGAAACGCATGTTGTGTATTATCTATGCCATGCCATTGTGTCATAAACAAATCCCATTGATTTCTAGACATGAGGTAGTGCGTGGCTTTTCCCATCCAGTCTGCTTGATATTCCATGTCGTCAATGTAAGTATCTTCATCAATCCAACCGTAGACGTATGGGAAATGACTTATGGATTCAAGAAAGGGACCAAACTTTTCAAACAGTTCCTTTGAAAGAGATTTTGGAAAAGTCCAGCCTTCTATCGGAAAAACTGCTGAAACAAAAAGCTTAAACTTTTCTTTATTATGATAACCTATGTCAATTAACTTCATTCTAAAAGAAGCCTTTTTGACTCTGCCGTCAACTTCAAAGTCCTCGAGCAACCATTTTGATTGCTGTCCTCTTTTTAAAATGAGAGCGTCCTTTGTGTCCTTGTTTTTGGTAAGTAAGGCAGTATCATACTCCTTTGAACGTTGAGCCAGCAAGAGAACGTTGTATGCTATGCCTTTTTCTGGACCAATTATTATTTCAGATTCTAGGGGAGGCATGTAGGATAATTGGGGTGAAATATTTCTCCAATCAGAAAGATCTGCTTTAGAAAAACTCATCACCATTGCATTCTCCAAAGGTATAGTACAGTAACAGGAACTGTTACTCAATGCTAAGGGACTTGATCCCCACGGTCTCGACCCTGGTCCACCGGGAGCGCCAAAACCTTCTACCTGAACACTTTTTTTTATATTGGGTGGCCATGAAGCAATAAATTTCAGTAGTATGCATTTCTTGCCGCATCTCTCTGCCGTCTTCCATATCTGTTCTGCTTTACAAAGATCAGAATAGAATCCACTTTTGATCTCCGTAAGATGAGTTCCAGGCATGTGAACCACCATGTCCGTTACACCATGAGTCTTTGGCCACGCTCCAGTCGAGACAGTATTCCAGTTGCTTGCAGTATGAGTTGGAAAGACAGGAATTCCTTCTGCCCAGGTACCACCGTTAACTAGTTTTTGCATATTTGGTAATTTGCCCATCTGGAGATATTTTTGAACTAGTGTCGGTACCGCAGCATCAAGACCAATTAATATTACTTTTTTCAATCTGATTTGTCACACTGGTTTTTGTCTGAAAAGATATTGCTTTGTAATACCAAAGTTATAGAAATATGACATAACACAGTAGTTCTTCTTGGCTAAATATTATTATTTAAAATTTATCTAGATTAACCAATAAATTATTTTGCATTTTTTGAAAACCTCTATCATTTAAATAGATGCTTAAAGAGAGCAGATTTGTTGAAGACCAGAACGGGTCGACAGATGAAAAACAAAAAAGAGAACAAAGACGTACCTATCTATCTACCTGCTAAGACAATTGCATTGTTAAGAGAAGAATTTAGCTTGAAGGAAGATACGGTTGAAAATTTTGTAAATTCCTTAATTAACAAAACTGTTCAAGAACACATGGACCAGAGAAATTCTGCAGTCTTTTCAAAAGATGAGACAAAAGAAATTGAGGACGACCTTAAAGGTCTGGGATATATTTAAGTTAGAAGAACTTTTCCTGCTGGATGGCTGTGATTTTTTCTAGCTCATGCTCTGTAAGCTTGATATTCGAGGCTTCTATATTGGATCTAAGCTGGGCCACATTTTTTGCTCCAGGAATGCACGTAGAAACTTCCTCCCTTGAAAGTACATAAGATATGGCTGCCTGACTAAGAGAATGCGATTTGTCTTCAAGAAAGCTAAATTTTTTACAAAACTGGACTCTCTTTTGAATCTCTTGTGCTGAATATCTACTCCTAATGTCTGAAGAAGGGAACATGTGATCATTACTATATTTACCACTTAGCAGCCCTTGTGCCAAAGGCTCGGCTGCAATTACTCCTACACCCTTCCTTTTTGCTAATGGTAATATTTCCTTGATTGGTTCAAAATTTAAAAGAGAAATTTTTAGTTGAATAGTATCGATAATATCCCTTTCTAATAACGGGATTGCTTTCTCATATTGTGCACCAATGGAAACACCACAGTATAGCGCCTTTCCTTCCATTTTTATATCATTGAAGGCCCTTTTTATGTCGAGAAAATCTTTTTCTGTAGTTGGCGCGGCGTGGACTTGGAATAAATCTACATAATCAGTTTGGAGTCGCGCCAAACTTTTATCTAGTGAGGCGATCAGATGATGATACGAGATATCTATCTCAAAAGGCTTGTTATATTGAGGATAACGTCCTGCCTTTGTAAAAATATAGATATCTGATCGATAATCTTTGAGAAACTTGCCTAATCTAGCTTCACTTCTTCCCAATGAATATACATCAGAGGTATCAAAGACGTTTATGCCCTTATCAATTGCAAACAACACAATTTCTTGGGCTGTCATTTCATCCATGTCACCATAATTGGCTGGAATATTATTTATCATTGATATTCCGCCTAGCTGTACACATCCTAGTCCCACCTCCGATACTTGGAGTCTAGTTTTACCTAACTGTCTTTTCTTGAGCAACCAAACACTCTACCGATATCATCATAGCAGCATTCTTCTTTTATTTTAATTGATTTTATAAAGAGTAGGCTAAAGATATTTCTTGATTGTTTTCTCAAAACGAATTTGAATCTGGTTGTTATGGAAAGGGTTTTTGGGATTTTCGGTCTTATTTTAATATCTTTAGGATCAAAATTCTGATTTTGGTTCCATTTTTTAAAGGGGCTCTGTATGATACAGTAATAAATGAGTAAAATTTTAGAATTTACAGTGATAAAACAGGTTGCGTTATAGCCGTCCATTTCTAGTTATTTTATTTTTAACATTAGGTCTCTTGTTTGTTTTCAACAACAATAGCAGTGTTTTTGCTCAAACAACAACTACCACCTCACAATCATTACCAAATTCAAATGTAATACCTCCTACAGCATATCAGCCAAATATTTTTTTTATTAATGTCCACGTAGATACCAACCCTGTACCCAACAAACCATTTCATATATATGCAGATATTCAAGATCCGAACCCTGCTGATTTAATAGCACACATTGTGGTTCCACCGCAAATGAGCGTTCTAAGTCCCATAGTGCCTTCGCCGACTTATACAACTTCATACAACATTTTGCGCGCAACATGGACTGTTATGGCAGGCCAGACAGGATCATTTCCAATAAACATTGTAGCACACTCTAATTTTCCCTATGATACGGAAACATTCAGTCTAACCGTAAACGTTGGTAGCCCAAATAGTCTAATGGTAACTGCGATAAACATTCCAGGCAACATTGTTCCAGGCGACAATTTCACTGTGAGTATAAAACTGAATAACACTTCAACCGTCAAAGACCATTTCATTCTTGCGCAAGTAGCCGTTCCTGCAGGACTGCAACTGTTGAACAATAGTACATTAAGTGTTGACTCATTGAATCCAAATAGGGAAGTAGCCTTTAACTGGAGACTTAATGCACAGGCACCGGGCTCTTATCCTTTGATTTTTAACTACTCATCAATCAACTCGGGATCAAATTCCATCAAAGCTTACGTCAATGTAGGCTCGGTGCCGATTGCAACAGGAGCTTTGCTCTCTATTTCCGCAGAACCCATTGTGCTTGAACAAAACGCTATCACTCCTGTAACCTTTGATATTAGTAACAATAGCACGTATCCTATACATCACCTGCAGATAGTTTCTGCCACTGGGGGGGCCTATACATCCGTAGATACGCCAGCTAATATAGGTGATTTAGAAATTGGGGCTACAAAGAAGGAGACCTTGGGAATATATACAACTAATGAAAGCTTGACCCTAAAGGTTCCGATAGATGTAAAATATGATGCAAATGGAGTTAATTACAATGAGACTTATTTGACTGAATTACCACTACAGAACCAAGCAAATTTTAAGATTAGTAGCGTGGTTACGACCCCCCCTCTCTCATTTGCGGGTGATGTAGCAGACAAGATAGACGTACAGATATTTAATTTGGGTCAAGGTGCAAATGATGTCCATGTGGCACTAAACCTACCTAAGGGTTTATCACCTGCCTGGGGTAATGCCACCTCTGTTTATTTTGGAAGAATAGATACATTCCAAACTGTGACAGCATCATTTTATATCAATATCGATACTACCTCGGTCTCTGGTAACTACCCTCTGACGCTACTTATTACAAGCGGGAACCAGAAAACAAGTTTGAACATAAACTATGTAATTGCCAAAAAGGCGATATTTCAGTTAGTATCTGTTGATTCTTCGCAACTTTATCCTGGTGCCACAAACGTACCATTTACGATAACACTGAAAAACATAGGTTCTGCTCCGGCAGAAACATTGACTACTATGCTACTGAGCGGCAATGCTGTACCAGGTGTAAAGAGCTCAACGATAACTGCCATTGGAAATGAAGAGAACATTGGAACTATTCTCCCTAATCAAGTTTTTACAACAACATTCCTAGTAGCACTTGATCCAGCCTTCCCCGCAGGAGATCAATCTACCTCGGTGGAAATCAACTGGACACAAAATAGTACATATGCTGCAGGTACTAACAGCTTTGTGCAAACAGTGGCGGTTCCATACCATATACCAAATGGACCTTATTATCTATTATATTATAATGGAGTACCTTGGACAATTATAGTTGTAGTAGTGATTGGTATTGTATTAATAGCTATTTTCATCAAAAGAAGGAAAAGAAGATTGAAGACAATTGAGTTGGCCGCTTTGCAAGCAGGTGGAATTCAAACAGAGGGTTTGGATATGGCAAGGATTCAAGCATCAGAAGACATCAGTGCGCAAAAGGAAAATACTTCTGAAAAGAAAAACCCCGTGTGAAAAAGGAGAAATTAGTACTTTGCTACACTTTGGTTAAATTCTCAATTACAATTCTTGGTCCGAGATACAAATGATATCAAATGAGTCCCAATCTATTACATGTCACATGTAGTTTTAACTGGCACAAAGTAGAAATAAAGTAGACGACATAAGAAAGTAATGGGGCTAGAAACTATCACCTCGGGACATGCAGGTGAGAGTAAAGGAGCTCTGGCAAGATATAATTTTAAGGCCAAGGCAGTCAAACACCTAGATGTACTTGAGAGAAATCTTAAGGTAATAAAAGAAGCTCCTGTATCCGTAGTCATACATCCTACAAATGCTTGTAACGCTAAGTGTCCTATGTGTCGCTATGCTGACCTGAGAGAGACCAGCGAGACCATCCCCCTTGATGTAATGAAACAGACCGTAACAGAACTTGGTAAGATGGGCACCAAGAGCATAATTTTTTCAGGAGGTGGCGAGCCAACAATTTATCAAGGCTTAGCAGAAGTCATAGAGCTTGCTGCATCCTATGACATAAAGACGGGACTTGTAACCAATCTTATACGTCTAAGTCCAAAGTTGATGAATGCCATAGTAGACAATATGTCTTGGGCAAGAATATCGATCAACGCCGCCAGTGCAGAAGCATATCAAATCGTTCAGGGAATGGACCCAGCTGTCTGGCCAAAACTTTTGGATAACATAAAGAGAGTGGTAGAGGCAAGAAACCAAAAAGGCACAAAATTAGCTATAGGGGGTAGTTTTATCGTACAGAAAGGTAACTATAGAGAATCTGGAGATTTTCTTGATCTTTGCGCAGATCTTGGTGTGGACTATGCAATATACAGACCGGTACAGAAATGGTCACCCACAGCTGCTTTAATGGCTGGCTCACTTGCACTGACAAAAGAGATGATCGAGGAATTGAGAAGCATTGCAACAGAAAAGCTCCGGACAGATTCAGTGAAATTCTGTGACAACAACCTTTCAAAGGCTGCAGATTTATTTACCGCAGTAGACGCTGCAAAAACCTATCCAAAATGTCTTTCCTCAAAAGTAGAATCTGCGATAGGTGGTGATGGCAGTGTTTATCCATGCTGTCAACATGTAGGTAATACTAAATTTGCAAGTGGGAACATACTTCAAAGATCCTTCTGGGACATATGGACAAGCCCAGAAGCAAGGACAATTAATGAATCCGTCGAGCCAAATCTGTGTCCGCCATGCAGATATGATTTTTATAACAGAGTATTCAACGAGTATGAAAAAGGATGGCGACCAACACAGGAAGAGATAACAAAGGCTGCGCAAACACCAGATGTTGACTTTATGTAAAGGATTGCCAGTATAATTTTGAAGTTAATCAAAGGGATCGCTTTATGTAGATGACAATGAAAAGAGAATGAAGCTGGTCATACTCATCAATTAAACGTAAGAATTGGTCAGTAGAACAGAGAACATATACTAAAATATCAACTAATGACAATATTCTACATGACGATAGATACTGTTAGAGCTCAACTTCCTGTCAAAATTAAGGACGCCTTTATCAAATATGATCGAGGAAGTACATCCAACCTCCATAAGGTACTGAGGATCCTATGGTCCTTTCCTCTGCGTTTTATAATGTGTGGCTTTTTTTTTGCTTACTTGCTACTGGATACTACCTTTCTCCAAACCTTTCAATATCAAGCTACCATGAGCCTATTTCACACCATTCACATGCAGGCATCCATGGATGGCGACGCATTCATAATCGGAAGTGTTTACACCCCTGTACAATTTCCTGCACTTGAAAAAGTAGAAGTTCTTTATCTAATGTTTTTCCTTTCATTTGCAGTAGCTACAAAATCTACCCTTAAAACTAGGATGAAGTTATTAATTATGGGATTTTTATGTTTGATTTCATTAATTTTAGTTGAATTTTTAATTGCTGTCGCAATTGTCACGATGGGCATTTCATCCAAAGCAGTATATGTGGAAGCCAATGTGATTATTCTAAATATAGTGGCTAGCGCCTTCATGCAAAAAGCACTGTTTTCTAATATGATGTTGCCACTACCAACCAAAGTTACTCCTGTTATAAGGACAAGCAACATCATACATTTTGTGTATTTAGCCGCTACTTTGTCGGTGGCAGGATTGGTGGGTTATACATTCCTTGAATATTTTCAGTTATCGGAGAATCGTCTTTTCATAGCCTTTATGGCTATAAGCCTAGGTGAAATATTAGCACTAAAGAGTTATCTGGCCAATTTCATTTATGAGGTAAAAACTCCACACTGGGCAAAGGTGATTAGATCACGTCCTGGCGTAAGATATGACAATATGTCAGTGAGCTTTCTAATACCTGCATTTAACGAAGAGAAATTTATTAAACGATGCATCGAAAGTTTTGATAAAATAGCATCCAAGTATTCTGGCTGGACAGAGATATTGATAATCAATGATGGTTCCACTGACAACACTCGAAAAATAGCTTCCGAGGCCATACTTAACCTAAAATATGCAAATGGTAAGGTATACAATATTCCACATTCTGGACTTGTATACGCATTGCAGTATGGCCTACAAAAAGCAAGAGGAGACATTATCTTTAGAGCAGATGGTGACTCTGTAACACACGAGGATGCTCTTAACTACCTCATTTACCACTTTAGTGATCCAAGAGTTGCTACTCTAAGTGGGGCAATTCTCTCATTAGAGGAAAAAGTTTGGTGGCAAAAAATCCAGACACTTGCTTACTGTAGCAGAATAATGTACAAAAGACAGGTGGAACTATTTGATTCAATTCTGACTCAGGGGGGGACATTTACAGTATTCCGAAGAGACGCTCTAATCAAGGCAGGAGGCTGGATACACGATATAATGGGTGAGGATACTGAAATGACCGTAAGGCTTGGAAGATACGGTTACAGACACGAATTTGATCCACGCGCTATACAGTTTGGTAACGTACCTATAAAGTGGAAAGATATCGTAACACAACGCCTCAAGTGGGCAATGGCTTACTATCAGACATACTCTGCTAACGCAAACGTTCTCAAAGAACTCAAACCCCTGTCAGTACAATTTGCGATCAGAATGTTGCT
>JAGWGO010000066.1 GCA_028867395.1 Nitrososphaerota archaeon
ATCAAAACTTCAGGGAGGATCGATGCCTGGATTTGAAAGGTTGCCGCTAAAGGATGTCGTAGATGAGGCAAACTCTATTGCAGATCTTAGTATTCCAGCAATAATGGTCTTTGGTATTCCATCCCACAAGGATGACAAGGGCACCTCTGCATTCTCACAGGACGGTATTGTGCAAAAGGCAATCTCTGAGATAAGAAAAAATCTTGGAAACAAGATTGCGATAATGTCAGATGTCTGTCTGTGCCAGTACACAAGCTCGGGGCACTGCGGATTGGTGAAGGGTAATAAAATCGACAACGACTCTAGCCTTGAGGTATTGACAAAGACTGCAGTGAGCCAGGCCCAGGCAGGGACCGATGTTGTGTCTCCCTCTGCGATGATGGACGGGCAGGTAAAGGCAATAAGGCATGCGCTTGACGATGCCGGATTTACCGATGTTGCAATAATGTCGCACTCTGCAAAGCACAGGTCGTCTCTTTATTCTCCGTTTAAGGACATGGCGCACTCTGCACCGCAGTTTGGGGACAGAAAGACCTACCAGCTGCCATACACAAACCCAAAGGAGGCAATGCGTGAGGTGGAGACTGATATTGCAGAGGGGGTAGATGTTGTAATGATAAAGCCTGCACTTGCATATCTTGATCTTATTGCAATGGCAAGGGAGAGGTTTAACGTGCCAATAGCTGCATACAGCGTCTCAGGAGAGTACGCAATGGTAAAGGCGGCAGCAATGCAGGGGTGGATAGATGAGAACGAGGTAACACTTGAGATCTTGACTGCAATCAAGAGGGCAGGGGCAGACATGATAGTAACGTATTTCTCAAAGATTGCGGCAAAGGCTCTTGGCGGGAAATGAGAGACGACGAAGCATTTGAGATAGATATGGCATTTGATCTATTGCCACATGTGGTGGGGGCAAGCTGGGCAACAATTTGGTTTAGGATGAACAGGATAAGAAGGCCAAACGCTGAGGAGTTTCGAAACAAGGTTCTGGAATATTACAAGATGCTTGACCCCTTGGTGACTTCATATTCTAAGGACGAAAAGCTTGCAGACATGGACAGACACATCAGAGGGTTATACCAGCACGAGATGGATAGGATACTGCAGGGAAAGAACCAAGAGATAGAAAAGAGGTTCAAAAGGTACCTCGATTATGGCTAGATCTCTGACTTGAGCTCATCAAGAAACTGCTTCATTATCTTTAGCCTCTTTTGCGCCTCAATCTTTGCACTGCGGGTGTTCATCTCTTTTTCAAGTAACAGCAATTTTTTGTAAAAATGATCCAGTGTCCACATTTTATCGTCAGGTAGTCGTTTCCTGCAGAAGGGGTCATCGTTATTGTAAAACTTTCTTCCCTCTGCTCCTCCAACGGAGAATGCCCTTGCAATCCCTATCGCGCCTATCGCGTCAAGCCTGTCTGCGTCCTGGAGAATCTTTCCTGCAAGGGTGTCAGGCACTGCACCCCTTGAGAAGCTGTGGTCCCGAATTGCATCTGAGATTATCTTGATCTCATCTTTTGTGTAACCATATCTCGTCAGGATCTGGCTTGCCTTGGCAGCACTCTCAAGTGACGAGTTCTTGGACCTAGGGTCTGACTTTGGGTAAGACACAATATCATGCATAAGCGCTGCGGCAAGCACAAGCCTTGAACTTGCACGCTCTTTTTTTGCAAGTCTCTTGGCGTTGTTGTATACTCGCATTATATGATCAAAGTCATGGGCGGGATCGTTTTTTTCAACCCTTCTTTTTACATAATCCTCTAACTTTTTTATCGAACTCAACTGCAAAACACCCGTGATCTCGTTGTAGAAAGATGGAGATAAAGTGGTTGCATACAGGTTTCAAACTGGAAAGGGTTTGAAAATTTCATGATTTACATATGATTATTGAATTTCATAGAACAATATTCCAAAAGAATCTCCTTTTTCCATGAAATGGATGATTCGTTCAATATCCTTATAAATAAAAATTGTATAATGATGTCATGAGCTCAAAGGCGTGGAAGTGTTATCGCTGCAATCTTGTTTTTACCGACGAGACCCACGCCAACTTGCATGTAGATCTCTCCAAACACAACGTAAGAGAGATTGACATGATAAAGGCCTGACGCGATAATTTTATTGCCACATACTACAAGTACAGTTGATGTCCTACTCTAACCTCTCAAAGATGAACTTTGAGATCTCAGACGAGCAAAAAAATTTTCTAGACGAGGTGGACAGGGCCTGCAGGGCAATTCGGGAGCACGAGACTAGGTGTTATCTTGAAGAAAAGCCAAACGATATGATAGTTCCAGAGTTTGGAAAGATTGGGATGCTTGGATGCCCCATATCAAAAAAGTATGGGGGCCTTGGCTATGACCTGCTGACATATGCATTTGCACTTGAAAGGATTGGAAGGGAGGGAAACTCGCTTCGCACGTTTTTCTCAGTACATGTATCCATTGGACAGATGGTACTGCAAAATTGGGCAGATGAGGAACAAAAAAGAAGATACCTTCCTTCTACGACATCTGGCAAGAGCATCATGGCCTTTGCCCTCACAGAACCTGATGCTGGAAGCGACCCTGGCTCCATGACAACAAAGTTTGAGGAAAGATCAGATGGATTTGTCCTGAATGGAAAGAAGCACTGGGTGGGAAACGGAACCATGGCGCAGGTCCTGACTACATATGCGCGCGGATCTGACGGAAGAATATCGGCATTTATCGTAGATACAAGCTCCAAGGGCTTTCACGCAGAAGAGATGAAAAACAAGATAGGGCTTCTCAGCATAAAAAATGCTGAGATAAGATTTGAAAATTGTCTGGTTCCAAAGGAAAATCTTCTTGGAACAAAGGGAAAGGGACTGAGTATTGCATACAGCACACTGATAGACGGAAGGCTCAGTGTTGCAGCAGGTGCAATTGGAGTGATGAAGGACTGCCTTGAAGAATCCATCGTGCACTCGCAGAAGAGGCAGCAGCACGGCACAGTCCTTGCAAAAAAACAACTGATTCAGGAACACCTCTCATCGATGATACTAAACATTGAGAGCTCGCGGTGGCTTGTATACCGCTCTGTAGCCGCAAGGCAGAAACTGCAGGACTATGTGGAGGGTTTAAGAGAGAAGGATCAGCACTGGCAGGAAAAACTAAACCGGGAAGACAACGAGTACTCGACTCTGCGGTCAAGGGCGGACAGGCTTGCGGCAATAGCAAAACTTCATGCCACAAATGCTGCATTTGATTGCGCAAACAGGGCGGTCCAAATATTTGGCTCATTTGGGTACCAAAAGACCAACAGGGTTGCAAGGCACTTTTTGGACTCGCGCGCAATAATAATTTACGAGGGAGCAAACGAGGTCTTGAAGCTAAAGATAGCCTCGCTTGAACTTGGCGACAAGTACCAAGCCTACTAGTAACCTATTATAATAATTGCGGTACCATATTCCTTCACTTTGTTAGACAATAGATTATGATCCAGACATCTAAGGTTGTAAAAGATGACTCAGGTTTTAGCAGACAGGAAGATTCTGGCAATATTGATTGTGACAGCTACCACTACGGTGATTGCTGGAGTATTGCATCTGATCATGGTTCCAATGTCTATATCGCATGAGGCAGACGAAGGAGTGCTCTTTCTTGTTGGTGGAATACAGGTTTTTTGGGCAGTTCATGTCATGAAGAGATGGGGAAGAGTCTAGCAGGTTATGGGGTTGGGGGAACCATCGTCTTTACTGTTTTGTGGTTTGCTACCCATGCTCACAATCTGTTTGGCGGAGGACTTGGAGGACACATGCCAGAGGGTGCACCACTAGGAAATGCGTCTCAGGGCGGATTTCCGCAAGGCGATTCAGGTGGCGAACACTTTCCACGAGGTCACCCATCAAGAGGCATTGCAAGTATGCCGCAGCTAGAGTTCTTCCAGATTGCATTCATTGGACTTTGCAACCCTTGCCATGATGATCTCAAAAAGGCAAAAAGTTGAAGAAAAGCATACAAGCCAATAAGAGGATGGTTTCTGAAACTGCGGAATCTCTAACTCTTTGTCTGGCATTTTTCTGATTTACATTCAGTATTACTTTCTTATAGCCACTATAGAAAAGTAAGTATTTAAATTGGAAAACAATTAGATAGAAATTAGATGAGGTAATGGCACGTTGAAAGATGAAGAATGTAAGATTCTTCTTGACTCGCTCAAGACATGTCCAATTGATAATACGTTTAAGATAATGGGGAAAAAATTTACTATTCATATAATACGCAACATGACACAGCTTGGGCAAAGCAGGTTCAACGAGTTCTTGGAGTCAATCGAGGGAATAAACCCAAAGACGCTTTCTGCAAGGCTGCGAGAGATGGAAAAAAACGGCATAATTGAGAAGAGAATATACCCCGGAACTCCAGTAAAGATAGAATATGCCATGACAAAAAAAGGGCACGCCCTAAAACCAATACTTGAAGCAATGGCTGCCTACTCGATGCAATACTGTGCAAAAGATGTCTTCAGGGACGGCAAGCCCAAAATTTTAAAGGAGATTTATTCAAAGCCAAAACAAAACAAATAGATCGTTTGTTTTCTGTTGTATGATATCATGACATACTGTCACCTAAAGTTAACTTGATATCCATTGATTAACTTGACATTTTATATACTTTCAAGTGTATAGTAACTATACAAATGATAGTTAATAGTAAGACGCCAAAACAAGAGTTTGTATTCCAGTCAAAGACTGGAGAGAAATGCCCATCTAGTGGCAACTCGCACGGGCCGCTTGTAACTGACAGCATACGCGGTGAGATCTTGTGTGCCGCCTGCGGTTTGGTACTTGCAGACAAGGTCGAAGATTCGGGACCTGAGCAAAGGTCATTTACCATGGAGGAATACTCGCAAAACTCCAGAACCGGCCTTGCCTCTACACTTTCCATCCATGACAAGGGATTGTCGACAGTTATCGGAAGTGCAGACAGGGACGCGGCTGGAAATTCCATTTCATCGTACATGAAGTATGCCTTCAACAGGCTGCGAACGTGGGACAGCAGAAGCAAGGTCAACTCGTCAGAGCGAAACCTCAGGTCTGCATTTGCCCTAATGGAAAGTGTGCAATCAAAGTTGGAGATATCGGACACTGTCATTGAAAGGGCAGCCTATATTTACAGAAAGGCATTGACCAAAAACATCATAAGGGGAAGAACGATTTCTGGAATGATTCTTGCCGCGCTCTATGTGGCATGCAGAGAATCCAACGTGCCAAGAACACTGCAGGATATAGCAATGGCAGGAAACGTCTCGTTCAAGGATCTCTCAAGACACTATAGGGTACTTGTAAAATCACTCGAACTTCAGGTGGGTTCGTTCAATGCTCTCGAGTTTGTCTCCAAGATAGGAACAATGGTTGGTCTCAGTGAGAAGTCAAAAAGGGGCGCATTAGATATCTTGCACAGGGCGCACGAGAAGGGAATCACAGATGGAAAGAATCCGATATCACTTGCTGCAACCTCTGTGTTTCTATCTGGCGTGATAAACGAGGAAAAGGTTACACAGAAGAGCATAGCAAAGGCATCTGGTGTTAGCAGCGTAACAATTAGAAATCAGGCAAAGATACTAAAAAAACAGTTAGGACTAGAATAGAAATGAAGACACTACTAGTTCACTATACGCCAAGAAATGAAAGATCAAACACAAAACAACTTGTGGATGCATTCAGGTCTGGGATAAAAAACTCAGAGATTGAGGAGCTGAACCTTTCACAGGACGTTCCAGATCTTTTCTTGGAGGAGAACCTGGCAGCGTACATACAGAGAAACTATCTGGGGCAGGACCTGACACCAAGGCAGAAAAAATCGATTGCAAAGATGGACCGCATGACAGAGCAGCTAAAATCTGCAGATGTCGTGGTTGTTGCATATCCCATGTACAATTTTTCAATGCCTGCATCAGTCAAGGCATGGTTTGACTCTGTAATGCTAAAGGGACAGACATGGGATGTCAGGGACGGAAAATATGTCGGGCTGATGAAGGACAAAAAGGCACTTGTGCTTGTTGCAAGCGGTGGGTTTTACGGAAAGGAACCGATGATGTCATGGGAGCATGCGCTATCGCTTGGAAAAGCAGAGTTTCAGTTTATGGGGTATTCAGACGTGCGCGGAGTTCTTGCAGAGGGGATGAATGCAGGAGACGAGAACAAGCTTGCGGTTCTTAAAAAAACTGTAGGCGAAGTGCAAAAGATATCTCAAGAATGGTATCAAAGAAAATAAGACTTCACACACACTGCAGAGATGTATCTGAAAAATTTGTCTAACTTTTGGACAGGACTTTGGTCATTATCTCAAGTCCCTGCTCTATCTGCTCTTTTGTTATTACAAGCGGGGGTATGATTCTAAGTGATTTCTGACCTGCACCGAGAGTAAGAAGGCCGCTTTTGAAGAGCTCTGCAATTTTCTTTTCTCTTCTGGATTTTGTGTCAAACTCTAAACCAATCATCAAGCCAAGACCTCTTACATCGCTTACTCCTTTCTTGCCGACAATCTCTTCCAGTCCTCTCCTCAAGATCTTTCCCATCCTGGTTGCATTCTCAAGCAACTTGTCTCGCTTTATGACATGGATTGTCCTTGCTCCAATTGCCATGTCAATTCTGCTTCCGCCACCCCATGTGCTTGACAACGCAGATCTTTCTTTTGGCTCTAGGTTCTTGTTGTACATTGTAGCTCCTACCTGCAATGCTTTTGCGGAGGTCATGATGTCCGGTGTTACTCCATAATGCTCAAATGCCCACCACTTGCCTGTGTAGCCTACACCTGACTGCACCTCGTCTAAGATAAGCGGGACTCCGTATCTTGTTGCGAATTTTCTCAAGTTTCTGATGAACGTTTTGCTTGCAACGTTGTATCCACCCTCTCCCTGGACAACCTCTGTCAGAATGAATGCAATCTTGTTTTCTTTGAGCAGATATTCTGCAGCATCAATCTCTGGGTCGTCATCTTTTATGCAAAACTTGATCCTCTTAACCGGAAACTCTGGAAAGTTGTACTTGTGCACAGGCTTGCTAAAAGTAAACGTGAGCGCGCCAAGTGTTCTTCCGTGAAATGCCCCAAGGCATGACATGCCAGGCAGAGGGCCCATCTTCCTATATGCTATCTTGATAGCATTTTCTACTGCCTCTGCCCCGGAATTGATAAAAAACGTCTTGAAATTTCTTGGTAAAATGGTCGAGACCGTCTCTGCAAGGTCGGCATGCTCTTTTGAGTAAAAGTCCTGGCCTGCAATCTTGTGGGTACCGTTTGTCGAGTATTCTGCAAGCGTCTCAAGAACATCGGGATGGGAATATCCTATGGGGCATGCCCCTATGTTAGAGGTAAAGTCAAGAAACCTGTTGCCGTCGAGGTCTTCGATGACACAGTCGTGTCCGTTTGCAATGACAAGCGGATACATAAACGTCGAGTCATATGCGTACCTTTTCATCTTGGCTATGACTTGACTTGA
>JAGWGO010000067.1 GCA_028867395.1 Nitrososphaerota archaeon
GCAATTAGGGGCAAGAAGCGATATGTCATTTGATTAACCAAGCCTAAAACTTGTATTTAATCAGTGGGTATAATTTAGTAATGCAATTAGGCAATTCCCGGTTGATTGTCTTTTCTAGCTAAACCATTCATGTAGCTCATTTGTTGTTCCATGAACTGTTTTCTCTTTTCTTCCTCTTCCAACTCTTTCATATCTAGTGATCTTAATCTCAAAATTTGCAAAAGTTTGGCGATGATGAGCTGAGCTGATCTAGGTTGGATGACGTTGGGGTTATCTATTTCCGATAAGATGCAAATGCCATCAAGTTGTTTTTCCTTTGCAATTCCTAGTATCAAGCCATTGAAACCGGTGATCTGACCCTTTCCATTGAGAAGCTCTAGGTTCTCTTTTTTTAACAGGCCAAGATGTTCTGATGCAGTAGTTGCTGCAAATAGTTTGGGTTCAGTGTGGCTTGTTTGTCTTAGTGCTGCTCCGATGGTATATAGTGTGTCTACTTTTAGTTTTTTTGCCATGTTAACCACCTCATAACATAGTTCGTAAAGGCGACGAGGATCTGAAGGATTAAACTCTCCTGAAAAAAACACAAGATTGTCTTTTTGAGAATAATGAAAATTGTAGCTTGACTGTTCATATTTTATCAGTCCATTATAGTACGAGACTGCAGGAGGCCAGAAAGCGTAGATTTCTGCAAAAAGCTTTGCTTTTAGTTTTTTTACAAGAAAATCCATTCCAATTCCTGCGACATTTCCCATGTCTGGAAGCGCAGCTATCATAATTGGCTTGTTTAATTTTGGTAAAGTGTGAATTCTAAGACCAAGCAATGTCTTGCCTATTTTATGTTAAAATAAAAATGAATCTAGTGTGTTTTGGGATGAACTAGTGGTGACCCAAATTCTTGAATCATTGTATATTCAATGAATGCCCCACCAAGCAACAGGGCAAACACGATACCTATCTCAATTATTGTAGGGCGCAATTCTTGTCTTAAGGATCTCCTTTTGAGAATTGTATTTAGGAGAAGGAAGCTTCGTGACATTCCAATAGAATATGCAATAAGTTCCATCACACCAAAAGGGGAGAGGTAAATTATGGCAAGCGGTGGAAGTTTTGCAAGTGCAGGAGTTGTTGAGACTAGGGCTCTAAATGCAAGACCTGTAGACCAAGCTGCAAAGGAACCCCAAGCTATCCCAAATCCCGGTACAAACATAGGTAACGCCACCGATATATTGTGAGCAAAGATCCCTAATGCGTCGATTCCTTCTACCGTGTGCTCGAACTCTTTTACAAAAGATTTAGAGTCTTCTTGCGATATGTTGCTTGCGCTACCTACAGAGTATGCGATTGAGAATATTGCAATAAAAATTAAAAATATTTGAATTCTTCTTTTTACCAATAACGAATTTGTTTTAAGGAGTTATTTGAGGGTTGGTAGCTCGAGCAGATTTAATTAAAAGCTAAATTATGACAGTTTGTGAAAGAGGAAGTTTCTTCTGCAATAACATATGCTCTTAGCAAGGGATTCCAGATTCATCCTGATGCTTTTAAAATACTTGAAAAGATCGATGTAAAGGAGCTTCAGAATATAATCAAGCAGGTCGTTCGTGAAAAGGCAAAACAGAATCTGTTTTTGATAAATCAGAGCGACCTTAAGATGTTTGTCGAGTCAGAGGTGGATCAAAGCACTGAGGATAGTCATACTATACTGTTTGACCCTACAAAGAAGGTGACTTCAGCAGAGGGAATAGATGGTTTTACAACTCTCTTTTCTGATAGGTATTCAAAATTACTTAAAATAATGCAGCAAAGGTCTCAAGCAAAGAAACTTACAACAATTGGAAATGTGACTGGTAGTAAGCTTGGGGAGGAGACGTTTGTGGCAGGCCTTTTGATGGATAGAAAGAGTGAGCGTGACGTCACCAAACTAGTGATTGATGATCCGACTGGGTCCCTTGAAATCTTGGTATTTAACCAAGAATTACAGGAGACTGCAAACTCGCTCTTGATGGACCAGTTTGTAATGATGGGCATAACAAACGGTAAGAATGGAGGATTTATCGCAAGGGAACTTTTGGTTCCAGATATACCGGATCACATAGCAAACCGCTCAAAGACTGAGACATATGCAGTTTTGATTTCAGATATTCACATCGGTAGCAAGTACTTTATGGAAAAAGAGTTTACAGATTTTATCTCATGGCTTTCAAGCCCTGATCCTGTTGCGCGAAAGGTCAGGTTCCTCTTGATTTGTGGAGACATAATAGATGGGGTGGGCATCTTCCCAAACCAAGATAAAGAATTAGTTTTGACTGATATTGATGAGCAGATGGCAAAAGCGGCTCAGTTGCTTGACAAAGTTCCAAGACATATCAAGACCTTCATAATTCCAGGCAATCATGACCCAGGTAGGAGGGCTCTTCCACAGCCTGCTATACCTGAGAAGCATAACATGAGTCTATGGAATAGGGAGAACTTTTTCATGATGGGAAATCCCGCATTCTTAGACCTAAATGGAGTAAAGATATTGATGTTTCACGGCCAAAGCCTTGACGATGTTGTCGGAACAACTCCTGGTCTAAGCTATGCCCAACCAGCCAAGGCAATGCGCGCACTTTTGAAAACAAGGCACCTTAGTCCAATTTATGGAAAAAGAACTCCGATTGCTCCTGAGCTTGAAGATTTTATGGTGATAAACGACGTTCCCGATATCTTTCACTCTGGTCATGTTCATGTTGTTGACCTTGACATGTACAAGGGTACATTGATAGTCAATTCGGGTGCGTGGCAGAGCCAGACGGGTTATCAAGCAAGTGTTGGCATAACTCCAACTCCAGGGATAGCCATAATTATCAACTTGGCAACAATGAAGGTCTTTACAAAAGACTTTACCGAAACAACAGAATAACTAAAGAAGATCTTCTAAAACCAAGTCTTCTTTGAAGGCCTTTTTCACAGTATCTGGGTTCAACGTCAGAGCAAATTTCTTTGTTCTTCCATGCATTCCCTGATGGACTATCTTACCTGAGATTAGGCCTGTCATCTCTATCTCACTTAGCATTTGTGTTACCCTTCGTTGGGTAAGATCCTTTTGCCTTGTAGTTTTGCACAGACTTTTGTAGGATTGGTATATCTCGCCTGTGGAGTTGCCATTTGCCTTCATTACTGCAAGTATGAGTAACTTTTCATGAAGAGGATATGAGGTAAGTGCGGTGGTTTCCTTATCCTCCTCCATTTTAAGCGATGCCCGACGAATGTGGTCCTCTTTTATCATGTCAGACTGTTCCCGTTCTGCTATCTCACCTGCAACACGAAGTAGGTCTATTGCCCTTCTTGCATCGCCGTGTTCTTGGCCTGACATGGCAGCGCACAGGTTAAGGGCTGCTGGGTCCAAGACATTTGGGATAAAGGCCTCTTTGATCCTTTCAGTCAGGATTTCTTTTATCTGATTAACGGTATAATTGGTAAAAACAATCTCTTCCTCACTTAGGCTGCTTAGAACTCGTGGGTCTAGCCTTTCTTTGAATGTTAGGTCGTTTGATATTCCAATAAGGGTAAGTGAGCCTTTCTTTAGCCTCTCATTTGCTCGAGTCAATGAGTAAAAGACATCCTTTCCTGTCTTTGATACTAGCTCTGCGAGGTAGTCAATCTCGTCTATGACAAATACTGTGTTGAGCCCGTTTTTTTCGATTGCAGATACTATGCGGTTGAACACTTCGCTAATCGAAAGCCCTGTGGTGGGAAACTCTTTTTCTCTTCCTTTCTCTATTAGTTGCCTGCCCAGTTTTATTAATAAACCATAAAGTGTGGTCTCTTCTTTTGCGTTTGCATAAAGCAACTGAATAGGAAATGACCCATCCTTTACTTTTTCTTGGATCTTGTTTAGGACCTTTTTTACTACCAGTGTTTTGCCTGTACCAGGCTTGCCGTAAACTAACAAGTTAGAGGGCCGGGCTTTTTTCAATAAGGGAATAAGTGCTTGGGTAACTTTTTTTTGCTCATCATCTCTATGGAGGACCAATTCGGGCATGAATGTAAAATGTAGGACTTCTCTATTTTTAAATAAAGATTTGCCGCTTGTTGCATCATCAAGTAGTTTGTCAATTGGATCTTTTACCATCAGCCCACACACCAACGTTTCTTCTCTGTCCACATATGGACTCTACCATACTAATTAGATTAGAATAGAATAACTAATTCAAATTTAGTATATCATTAATTATTTTTATTTTCTTAAAAATAATTTTTTTAATAAAGCTAGAGTGGAAGGAAAGGTGTGTGGGTCTTCCTAGGTAGATGTTAACAATTAGTGAACGTTTTGTGAATATGGTCATGGAAAGGGTCAAAACGACCCCTTTATTTCCACTCTAGGCGTGAAGTTAGTCCTTAACACTGTTAATATGCAAAAGATACCCCTTTATTTCCACTCTAGGCGTGGATTTACTCTCCTCCTAGATATGGGGGTTGGGAATGGCTGTTAAGGTCTAAAAATGGGTTATTCGTGGATTACGCAGTGAATGTTAACAAACTCACTTGTTAACAAAACTTCTATGATCTGTTCAAGTGTTAAGGTGTTAACCTGATCGATCACAATGACTCGTAAACGAATACGAATAGACTTGGAAGATATGGACGGCGCCAAGTACAACTTTAGCCTCGAGGGAAATGTTACCAGAGAGAAAATGCTGAAGATATTTGAGCTAATGAACCTTATGAATATTGAAGAGCCAGAAGAGTCTGTACAACTGGACTCGGTAGGGGGTAAAATATGGAATATTATAGACAGGTACTTCCCACTAGGTAAGTTCACCTCCACAATAATACTTGAAAAATACGAGGACGAGTACGGCGAACCAATCAAACTCAGCGTGATCTCTACATACCTCTCAAGATTTACCCTGAGAGGCAAGATTGGAAGAGAGAGGAAGGGAAAAGAATGGAGTTACCAGATAGTAAAACTGGCTCAAAGAGAACCTAGCAGGACTTAGGAAATTGTTGCTTTTTTCACCACTAAGGAATCGCCATCTACTACCACTTTGACATAATCTCCTTTTTGCAAATCAAGGTGTCTCCTAAAATCCTTGGGAATAGATATCGTACCAACAGATGTTATCTTGATGAGATGTTCCATGCCTGATATACAAAATTATAAGTTCAGTAATTTAAGAATTTATAATAAAATAAGATTAATAATTTATATCAATTTTTTAGATTTCAAGGGCAAAAATAAAGATCAAAAGTTATCAAAGATGATCAAACTCCTAAAAGTTGACAAAACTCTACAATATGGAAGTAAGTCTCGTACAAAGTCGCTACCCTCTGCCTTTTACCATAGAAACAATGAACTTTTTCTTATCTAGAAGATTAGAAGGTACGACCAGGAAATCCTAATCTAGGGGGTTGGAGTCTTAAGTGTTCCAATCCTTACTAGCCCTTTTTCAGTAATCTTATAGGTAAATGGTTTCGTTTGCATGTCTCTCTCTACCAAACCCTCTTCAAACAGCTTCTTCATCATGCGTGATGTATGTTCTCGTGTTCTACCTATTGTGACCTGGATGTCACGTGATGTCATGGGTTTTTCTGTGATTAATCGCAACACATATTCCGTGGCGCTTCCAAAGTTCATATTCTGAATCCTCTCCCTAGGTTTTTCTTCTTTTACCTGTACAACTACCTCAGGTTCCTTCTTTTGCTCTCTTGGCTTTGGAATTTGTGCCTGAATAGGTTCTTCAGGTTCTTTGGTTAATTCAAATGAATCAAGCCTAATTTTCATATCGATTAGTAGATTTTCATAATATTGTACACGTTCTAGCAAAATTTTTAGATCATTTGTCTGTGAACTCAGGCGTGGTTTGATCTTATTGTAAATTACTATGCTTGCAAGACCAATCACAAATGAAGCTATTACGCTTAGAATCATTCCTGCATCTATATCCACTAACATCACCACATATCATCTAATAATGTGATTTATCATATTTGAATAAAATAATTTCACATAATGCCTATCAATCACGAACATAATTCATCACAGATTATTCGTGAAATAGACACTAGAACATGAGAAAATCACAGTTTGCACATGCGATTTAGTAGCTCTTGTATCACGAACATGACTTCATCCTCACGTTCAGGAAAAACATCACTATTTTTTATCACAGAAACCTGCTCTGAAAGCCGATTTATCACATCAGTATCCTCCTCACGAATGATCCCCATGGCCTTGAGAAGTATCCAAGAATAGCATAATGCCTGGAACTTCTCCTGACACTGGTTAACTTGCCTGTAGAAAGCCCCCTTGCTTATCCCAAACTGTTGCTCTATCAGATTCCGCCTCTTTAAAATAATTTCAATCTGACGCTCAGTAAATGATGATTTTTTTATAATTTGTCTTATTATATTGTTTAAATTATTAGGCGGGGGTTCGCTCAAAGCTATACAAAACTGTATAACTTCATTCAATTAAACTTTTAACGAATAGTTATCAACCAGTCATATGAAAAATGTAGAAAGCTATCTTCAAACCACTAGAAAGAACAAAGGTGCCTTACTTTTCGTATTGATAGACTCTGAAAACAATGGATCCAAATCAGCGCAAACCCTAGCCAAGGAAGCTGAAAACAATGGCGCGTCAGTCATATTGGTTGGTGGCTCATCTGCAACAGACCAATTATCAATGGCAGAGACTGTCAAAAATATAAAAAGTTCTGTAAAGATTCCAGTAATTCTCTTTCCAGGAAATATTACGGGAGTTGTTCCTGGAGCAGACGCTATCTTATTTAGCTCACTTTTGAATTCGGAAAATCCATATTTTATATCTCAAGCCCAAGCCTTGGGGGCTCCAAATGTTCTGAGATTTGGTTTAGAGCCTCTCCCGACAGCTTACATCATAATCGGTGAGGGAACAACAGTCTGGCATGTTGGTTCGGTCAGAACCATACCATTTGACAAGCCGAGTTTGGCTGCCATGTATGCCTTGTCTGCACAGTTTATGGGAATGAGATTTGTGTACTTGGAGGCAGGATCTGGCGCAAAATCAAATGTAAAACCAGAGATGGTAGCGGCAGTCCGAAAACTCTTTAAGGGATTTCTCATAGTTGGTGGAGGTATTAGGGATGCCAAAACAGCTGGTGAGATTGTCAAGGCAGGCGCAGATGCAATAGTGATAGGCACATTCATTGAGAAGGGCGGAAGTTTCAAGACAATAGCCGATATCGTAAAAACCATCCAATCCGTAAGGAAATAGCATGTCTGAAAACATTGCATTGAGACTCAGGGAAGTCCCGATGCCAGAATCATATTTTGATTATTATAACAAGATATCAAATGAGGTCTTTACAATCTTCGAAAAGGCAGCTGCAGCAAAGGCAACCTTGTCTGATTCGTCCGGAATGGTCGAACCTAAGATAGCATTCGATCTCTCAGACCGCGTATCAAAAATGCACGACATCGACG